>DATMUQ010000349.1:0-7430 GCA_035563795.1 Terriglobales bacterium
TTGTGGTTGCGGTGGCTGAGGGGCGATCCCGCCACGATCTTCTGGCAAAGTGCGGCGAGATCGTCCTCGAATTGCGACGCCTCCGACAGGCGTGTCACCAGCCCCTTGTCATAAGCCCATTGCGCGTCATGCACGCCGCCTTCCAGCAGCAGTTCAAGCATGGTGGCACGCCCTAAAAGGGTGACGAGATCCGACAGCTCGGGATAAGGCATGGTGACACCGATCTTCTGGATCGGAACGCCGAATCGCGCCCCACGGCTCGCCAGCCGCAGGTCGCACATCGCGGCGATCTCTAGCCCGCCGCCGATGCAATTGCCCTCGATCGCTGCGATCGTTGGATATGGGCAATCGCGAATACCGTGCAGGGCGCGGATCATCACGGCGCCATAGGATTCGGCTTGTTCCGTCGTCCAGCGCGCGGCGCGAAATTCCGCAATATCGGCACCGGCGGCGAAATTCGCGCCAGCACCACGCAGAACCAGGCAGCGCAGCTCCCGGGTGGCAGCAACTTGCTCCAGATGCACTGCGAGTTCGCGCCACATCTCGAGATTGAGCGCGTTCATCTTGTCCGGACGGTTAAGTATCAGCGTCCCCACGCCCGCCGCCGCCACATAATCGACAACTGCCACCCGACCGCTCCCTGATGTTGTTTCTTCTTTCCCGCCGGACCGCCGGGTGAAGCCAGCATAAACCGGCATTCAGGAGCCCCGATAGTTGGTTAATGCAGGGCTGTCAGCCCGTGCCAGCGAGTTGCCCTGCCCGATGCAAGCGGCTAAAAGAGGGCCAATTCTACGAAATGACCGGGAGCCACCATGACCGCCGCCACCGCGCAACTGAGTGCAGGACCCTCGGGTCCGATCGTCGCCCGTATTCTCCTGGAAATCGCGGCGGTCCATTTCCGGCCCAATGATCCCTTTATCCTGACCTCGGGCCGAGCGAGCCCGGTCTATATCGATTGCCGCAAGATCATCTCCTTCCCCCGCGCGCGCCGGAAGGTGATCGATCTCGCCGCCGAAAAGGTCGAGACCGAGATCGGCTTCGAGAGCCTCGATGCCGTGGCGGGTGGCGAGACGGCCGGCATTCCTTATGCCGCCTGGCTCTCCGACAAACTGAACCTGCCGATGCTCTATATCCGCAAGAAGCCGAAAGGCTTCGGTCGCGGTGCCCAGATCGAAGGCGACATGCCGGTCGGCTGCCGCACCCTGCTGGTCGAGGACCTCGCCACCGATGGCGGCAGCAAGGTCAACTTCATCAACGCGATCCGTGCCGCCGAAGGCAAAGTCAGCGATGCGCTCGTCGTGTTCCATTACGGCATCTTCAAGCAGTCGACCGAGACCCTGGCGGGCCTTGGCGTCCGCCTGCACGGCCTCGCTACCTGGTGGGATGTGCTGGAAGCAGCGAAGCAGACCGGCCGCCTCAACGCCGCCGATCAGGCCGCGGTGCGCGCCTTCCTGGAAGATCCGGAAGGCTGGTCCAATGCCAATGGCGGCAAGGAGCCGGTGACGAGCGAAGCCTGACACCTCTCCAGATCAATCAATCAATCAAGGCGGCCCACCGGCTTTCGACCGGATAAGGGCCGCCCCTCAACCGAGTGCGGGGAATGACCATGAGCGAGCAGAAGCTCGATATCGATTTCGTGCGGGCGCAGTTTCCGCCGTTGCAAGATGGCTGGGTCTTTGTCGAAAACGCCGGTGGCACCTATGTGCCGCAGCAGGTGATCGACCGGGTCCAGGCCTATATGAGCAAGACCCAGGTCCAGCCGAACTGGAATTTCGCATCTTCCCAGGCTGCCACTGAGCAGATCAAGCAGGGCAAGCAATTGATGGCGGAGTTCATCAATGCCGACCATGACGAGATCGTGCTCGGTCCCTCAACAACGATGAACATCTTCCTGCTGACTCAGGCGATCCGCGGCTGGTTCCAGCCGGGCGACGAGATCATCGTCAGCGAGCAGGACCACGAAGCCAATGTCGGTGCCTGGCGCCGGCTCACGGAATTCGGCCTCGTCATCAAGGAGTGGCCGGTCGATCGCAAGACCGGCGCCCTGGTCTATGAGGCACTCGATGAGCTGCTGACGCCAAAGACCAAGCTCGTCACTTTCACCCATTGTTCCAATGTCTGCTCGATCGTGCATGACGTGCCGGCGCTGGTGAAGAAGATCCATGAAGCCGGCGCCCTCGTCTTCATCGATGGCACCGCTTATGCGCCGCATTTCCCGGTCGACGTGAAGGCGCTGGATTGCGACTTCTATGTCTGCAGCATCTACAAGATCTGCGGGCCGCACCAATCGATCCTCTACGGCAAGCGCGACCTGCTGTTGAAGGCGGCCAATCTCAATCACCACTTCATCCCCAATGACAATTTCAACTACAAGCTCCTGCCGGGCGGCGTGAATCACGAATTCGCCGCGACCTCGGTCGGGGTCGCCGATTACTTCGACGCGCTTTACGGCCGCCACTTCAAGTCACGTGAGAACAGCTTCCACGCTCGTGTGACCAAGGTCTATGGCCTCATTGCCGAACACGAGCATCGTCTCGCCGAGCGCCTGACCGACTACCTGAAGACCATTCCCGGCCTGAGCTTCATCGGCCGGGTACCCTCCAGTGATGGTCGCCTCGCACCGGTGATCGGCTTCAGTATCGCCGGCCGCTCTTCGGCCGAGATCGTCCGTGAGCTGAACAAGCGGCAGATCGCCCTCGGCCACGGTGATTTCTGGGCCGCTGGCGTCATCAAGGCTTTGGGCATGACGCCAGATGAAGGCGTCATCCGTATCGGCCTCGCGCATTACAACAATGACGAAGACGTGGACCGGATCATCACTGCCTTGCGGGAGATCATCTAGCTCGGACGAAGAGGAACACAATCGTGGCAAGCGCGCGGAACGCGGCAATCAATCCTGGACGCCTCGCAGCGATGCGAGCGCGCGAAGACGCCGCGTTCCATGTGCGAATCCCGAAGTCGCAGGCATTGCTGGAGCGTGGCAAGCGCCACATGCCCCAGGGTGTACCGATGGCCTGGATGGCGGGGCTCTACCGCTTCCATACCATCTTCATTGAGGGTGGCGCCGGGGCAAGTTTCCGCGATGTCGATGGCAACAGCTATCTCGACTTCAATGTCTGCGACCTTGCCATGACCATGGGCTATGGTCCGGAACCGATCGTCCGCGCCACGACAGAACAGATGGCGAAGGGCGCGCATTTCCTGCTGGCTACGGAAGATTCTATCGTTGTCGCCGAGGATCTCGCCGCCCGCACCGGCATGCCCTTCTGGCAGTTCACCGCCTCCGCCTCCAGCGCCAATACCGAAGTGTTGCGCATCGCCCGCCATATGACCGGCCGCGATAAGGTGCTGGTCTTCGGCGGCCACTATCATGGCCATATCGACGAGACCCTGGTGAGCCCCGGTGAAGCAGGCAGCGTGCCGGAGCTCCTGGGCCTGCCGGCGGAAGTAGCAGCCCGTACCGTCATCGTGCCGTTCAACGATCTCGCTGCTGCCGAGCGTGTCCTGGCGAAGCAGGACATCGCGCTTGTCCTCACCGAGCCGGCGCTCACCAATTGCAATATCGTCATGCCGGCGCCGGGCTTCCATCAGGGCTTGCATGAAGTGGCCCAACGCCATGGTACGCTGCTCTGCATTGACGAAGCCCACACCTTCCAGTTCGCCTATGGCGGCCTCACCAAGGCCTGGAACCTGGAGAGCGATTTCATGGTGCTGGGCAAGGGCCTCGGCACCGGCCTCAGCTTCGCCCTCTATGGCATGAGCGCAGCCGTCAGCGATCACCTTACCCGTTATCGCGATGTCGATATCGGCCCCAAGGGCCTGGCGACCGGCGGCACCACCTATGGCAGTGCCGTCTCGGTCGCGGCTGCCAAGGCGGCGCTGCTTGAGATCATGACACCGGCGAATTATGAGCGGGTGATCAATCTCGGCACCCAGCTCTCAGATGGGCTCGATGCGATTTTCGCGGCCCATCGGCTGAACTGGTGCGCCTTCCGTCTCGGGCCTCGCACCGGCTATTGCCTGGCGCCGGCCTTGCCGCAGAACGGCGACGAGGCGGCGATCTCGCTCGATGCCGAACTGGTCGATACGCGGCGCATCTTCATGGCCAATCGCGGCATCTGGGATGCCGTGGTCTCAGCCGGTCCCCAGGCTTCCTTCTCCCATGAGCCGGCCGATATCACACGCTATCTGGAAGCCGCCGACGCGTTCATCGGCGAACTGATCGCCTGATCCGTTTTACTCGCCGTCACGCGCCGGAATCCACCAGCCCTCGCCGCGTGCCGTCGTCACATATTCCGGCCAGCGAAAATCGACCGGCGCCTGGAAATCCTTCGGCAGCAGCGGCGCCATCCATTTATCGCCGCCGACACCACCACCGGTGCGGTCCCGCCATTCATCCTGCGCGGCCTTGCGGAGATCGGGCTTGGTCATCAAATCGATGATGGTGGCGCCGATGGTCTTCGAAGCGGTACGAATCATCGGGTCGATGCAACTCGGGATACCGCCCAAGGCATTCATCACCCAATCCGGATAATTGATGCCCTTCGCACCCTTCAGCATCGGCCGGCCGATATAGAAGCGCACGGTCGGCGCCGACCAGCAATATTCCGTATAATCATCCGAGGTGGAGTTGAGCTGCCAAGGCGGCAGGGTCTGGCGCAGGCGCTGTTCCGCTTCCTGCGGTGCAATCAATTGCTCGATCGCCGGCAGGAAAGGCTTCGCCATCGGTTCGATGCCAAGTTCCTTCTGCATCGCCTGGGCGGCGGCGATTGCCTCGTCGCCCCATTGCGGTGCGCCGGCAAGCGCGAGATTGTCATAGGTCGCCTGGGCCATGACGTGATTGGCGAGACCCGGCCGCGACTTCGTCACCCAGGTCCGGGTCCAGCGGCAATGCGCCGCCTTGGCCGCCGCTTCGGCATTGTTGTCGAGCACCCGGGCGATGGTTTCCGCCATCTCCAGGGTCGGTGCACGCCAGAGATACTGGATCTGCGCCGTCTGCGCCGGGAGATTGTCGGCCGTCGCCTGGCCCGCCGAGAGGATCGCCTCGCTGATCGACCAGCCGCCGGTAAAGGGCAGCATGTTCGACTGCGCCTGCTTGGTCATGCCGAACATGTGGAAGAGCGCATCATTGGCGCCGGGAGCGCGCGCCGAGACATGGCTGGCTGGGATCGGGCTGTCGGGATCGGCGGAGAGCCAGTTCTCCGGCTCGATGCAATCGAAGGTGTAGATGCAGGCATAGCCGAGCCCGCAATGGGTATCCCAGCGCACGGTATTGACCAGCGGCAGCATATAGGTCGGATGGAAGCTCAGGAACGCATCGATGCCGTCATAATAGCCCTTGGCGGCATGGACCGACTTCGACAGGCGCAATTTCTCCGCCGGCTCGCCGAAATAGCGGATGGTGCCGGGGATGCCGAATTTTTCCATCGTCGCCTTCGCGGCAAGCACGCCACCCAGCGATGAAATGCCGAGCGCCGAATGCGGGTCTGTATGACCCGCCGCATGGCGGCTTAAGCCTTTACGCGGCTCCTTGCGGGTACTGGCCGCCTGGCAGTTGCCGGGAACGGCATCATATTCGGCATAGGCACCGATCACCGGATCGCCGGCCTTCGCCTTGTGCGACCAGGTGGCGGAGAAAGCCGTCGGCATGCCACCGCTGCCGGCTTCGACCTCGAAACCTTCCTGCTTCAGCCGGTCGACATACCAGGCGGCCGATTTGTATTCGCGCAAAGCCGGCTCGGCATAATGCCAGATCGTCTGGTTCCAATCGGAGAGATCAGCCATATGGCCGTCGATCCAATCCAGGGCAAAAGTCTTTTCCGGTGTCGATCGATTTTGCGCCATGACGGCACATCTCCCCTGATGCTGCGAGCCTCTTTGCTAGCGCAGCACGGCGCCAGCGCACAGCCGAATTACTCTCATCACCAGCTGATAGAAAATTCCATCAGCCCTGCCCGGCACCTTACATCGCCCCGAACAGCAAGTTGTCGAGCCCGCGCACGAGGCCCTTCAGCGCCACCACCCGCCGCGCCGCCAGCAAGGTGCCACCGACATAGGGTTCGGCGCTGGTGCCGGCATCATGCCGGATGCTGAGGCGCTCGCCATTCATGCCGAAGATCACCTCCGCCGAGAGCACGAAGCTCGGCAGGCGCACGGAATGGACCCGGCCACCGCCGACATCGGCACCGCGCGCCTCCTTGGGACCGATGATGTCGTCAATCGCCACACCCGGCACGCTGCGGCGGATCTGCCCGAGCCGCTCGGCCAGTTCCCGCGCCGTGCCGCTGGGCACATCCGGCTTACTGTATTTGGCGTAATCGATGATCTCGTAATCCGGTACATGCTGGGCCGCGAGCAGCGCGAAACGCTGCAGCAGGCTGGCCGTCAGTGAGAAATTGCCGCTGGCGACGACGCCGAGCCCCTGCTTATCGGCAACCGCGGCGATCTCGGCATAGTCCTCGGCGCTCAAGCCCGAGGTGCCGACGATCACCGGCACGCCCAGCTTGAGGGCGGTGATGGTATTCGCCTTCACGGCGCCAGGATGGGTGTAATCGATATAGACATCGGTGGGCTGCTTGAGGGCCGTCGCCACATCGGCCGCCACCGTCACGCCCAGTTTCTCCCGCCCCAGCAGGGCACCAACATCCTGCCCGGCGGCGCGGCGCGCCACGGCCCCTGACAGGGCCAGATCCGGGGCGGCTAGGACCCCGGCCGCCAGGGCCGAGCCAGTCCATCCTGTCACACCTCCGATGCAGATCTGTAATGCCATGGTTTTTCTCCGTTTAATCAGCGGGTTGAGGCAAAATGTCTCAAGACAATGCCAGCTTTGACAGGCGCCTGCGGGGAAGGGATATTAGCCGCCGGCAATAGTTTAACTAAGGCATCTTCCGGCGTCAGGGCCGGGACTGCCGCGACCCGAAGCAGAACGAAAGAAACCACCATGAGCCCTCGGCCGAATTCCCTGGCGGCACGCGACGCCGCCTTCCACATGCATGGCTATACCAATGCCCTCAAGAATGAAAAAGAAGGTGGCTTCGTCGTCACCCGCGGCAAAGGCATCTATGTCTATGACGAGGACGGCAAGGAATATCTCGACGGCATGGCGGCCCTGTGGTGCTCCGGCCTTGGCTTCGGCGAGGAACCGCGCCTGACCCAGGCCGCTGTCAAGCAGATGCAGGAACTGCCCTTCTACCACACCTTCACCCAGAAGGTGTCGGCGGTGACTGTGGAACTGGCCGAGAAGCTGGTTAATCTCGCACCCGTGCCGATGTCGAAGGCCTATTTCTGCAACAGCGGCTCGGAAGCCAATGACACTGTCGTCAAGATGGTGTGGTACATGAACAATGCGCTCGGTCGCAAAGAGAGGAAGAAGATCATCTCGCGCACCAAGGCCTATCACGGTGTCACCGTGGCTGCTGCCTCGCTGACCG
>DATMUQ010000350.1:0-2239 GCA_035563795.1 Terriglobales bacterium
TCCCCAGCATCGTCGGTCGCATCACCTCGGCCTTCATCTGGACCACGGCCATCGCCATCGCGGCGATGATGCTGATCGCCATTGCCGTGCATACGGCCCTGCGACTGCGCATCGTGCAGCCAGTGCGCGAGCTCGCGACCATTGTCGGGCAATTCGCCGAGGGCAATACAGATGCCCGAGCGCCGGTACGCAGCAATGACGAAATCGGCCATCTCGCCACCGCCTTCAACAGCATGGCCGACCGCATCCAGCAGAGCCATAACCATCTGACCAAGGCGCAGCAGGAACTCAAGCGCCACAACCAGGATCTGCTGCGTGCGAGCCGCATCAAGACCAATTTCCTCGCCAACATGTCGCATGAGCTGCGTACGCCGCTGAATGCCATCCTCGGCTTCGCTGATGTGATGCAGACGGAACTATTCGGCCCGCTCGGCAACAAGCGCTACCGGGAATATACCGAGGACATCAAGCGCAGCGGCCAGCATCTGCTGGCCCTGATCAACGACGTCCTCGACATGTCGCGCATCGAGGCCGGCCGGGCCGATCTCGATATGATGCAACGCGATCTCGTGCCGATCATCAAAGCCAGCCTGTCGATCGTCCGCACAACGGCCGAAAACAAAGGGCTGACGCTGCGCGTCGACCTGCCCGAGGAGGCGCTCGAGGCCCGCTGCGATCAGCGCGCCGTTACCCAGATGCTGCTCAACCTGCTGTCGAATGCGATCAAGTTCTCGCCGCCGCAGTCGGATATCGTCGTATCGGCGCGGCGGATTGCCGGCGGCGAAGCCGAAATCGCCGTCGCCGATAGTGGCCCTGGCATTGCTGCAGCGATGTTGCCGCGCCTGTTCGAACCCTTCAGCCCGAAGGTGGCCCATATTGCCAGCAACCAGGAGGGGACCGGGCTCGGCCTCTCCATCACCAAGGGCCTGATCGAGGCCCATGGTGGTCGCATCGATGTCGAGACGGAAGCCGCCGACACCGAGGACATGGCGGTCAACGGCCCGATCCCGTTGCGTGGCAGCGGCACGGTGATGCGGTTGTTCTTCCCGGCCGCCTGAGCCGAAGCCTCTTAACTGCGCGGAATAACGGTGATGCCTGCCGTGGCCAAAGCCTGGCGCAGCCAATTCTGACCGCGCCGGACCGCCTCCAGTTCCTGGGCGACCAGCCGCGCCGGATCGCTCTTCGCCAACGCATCAACACCGAGCGGTCGGTCGACCGGGTCGAAGGGTAATGCGGCAAAGGCGAAGGCGCCCTGCCCCACCGTGCCATCGCCGCGGCGATCACGGATCGGCGCATGATAGCCCCAGACACTCGACATGATGAGACGGTCGAGGCCACCTGCCACCAGACGGCGGGTGATGTCGATGATGGGCAGGAAGCCGCTGCCGATCGGCACGCCCATGACCCAGAGCTCACCATCCGGCGTCTGCGCCGCCTCGATACAGACATGGTCCTTGAGATGCGCCGAGCGCACGAAAGGCAGGATCGCCTCCAGCGCTGTCAGCGGTTGCTCGCCGACCATCATGGAATTGCCGTAGTCATAGAGCGCCGCCACCCAGGGGCTGTCCACGGCCGCTAGGATGGTAGCGAGTTCCGGCCCGGTAAAATCCTCGTGGTTTTCTAGCAGGACGCGAATGCCCGCCTGCTCGGCGAGCCGCGCAACCTCCTTGAGATCGGCAATGGTATGGGCAATCGTCTCCGCGACACTGCCGCCATGGCGCATATAGGTGCGCAACTGCTCGATACCGAGATCCTGTCCGACCCGCAACAGGGTTTCCATATGCCGAGGCGCCGTGTCGCTGGTCTCCAGGTCGCAGCACAGTTCGAGGTCCTGGAGCCGTTGCCGCACGGCGCGGAAATGCGCCTCGCCGGTGCCGCTGAGCTGCCGATAATTGGCGCCATTGGCGTTGATGCTGACCCCGGTGAAGCCATCCGCCGCAGCGATCTCCAGGAAGCTGAAGACATCGAAACCGGGCTGGTGCAGATAGTGGTAGCGATAGCTGTAGCTCTGCTGGAACAGATGAACTTCCGGCATGCTTTCAGTTCTCCAGCACAGTGATCAGGGCGGTCAGAGCCTTGGCATAAGCCGCCGCGGCCTCAGGGCGGCTCGCCGCATATTGCTGCTGGCGCATGCCGCAATACGTCGCCATGCGCCAGTGATAAAACGGCTCCAGCAGCTGCAGCCGGTCGGATGTGCGGCGATCATCATAGGCGAAGAGGAAGGCGGCGCGCTGTGCTG
>DATMUQ010000351.1:0-2755 GCA_035563795.1 Terriglobales bacterium
TTTTCAGGGCTGCCGGCGGTATTTTTCTGGCAGCAGTTGCTCGACCGGAATGAGATGCGGCGGTTCATCCGCCGTGGCGCCGGGCATGATCACGGCACAGCCGGCAGCAAAATCGGTCAGCATTTCCCGGCAGATGCCGCAGGGCGAAACGATCTTGCAATCGCGGTGCTGCTCGCGCGGACGCGGATGCCGCAGCGAGACGATCGCCTCGATCCGGGTTTCACCGGCGCCCATCGCCTGGCCCAGCGCGACCGCCTCGGCACAGACCGAGGCCCGGCCGACATAGGTATCGAGATGCAGCCCGGTATAGATGCGGCCCGATCCGCCGCGAACGGCAGCGGCAATGTGGTGGCGGTTCTCGATATAGCGGGCGCCGATCAGCTGCCGGGCAGCCTCGATCAAGGCCTGGTTGGCCGGCGACAAGTCAGCTGTTTTCATCTCGGCTGTTTCAGCCTTGCTTGGGTGATCATTCATCTTTGCATCCTGCTAATCCGGCGGTGGCTGGTCAAGGCCAAGCCGCGCATCGGGGCGTGATCGGCCTTATCCTGACGGAGAGATGTTTTAGAAATATGTTGGGATGCTGTCGGTGACCGTCCAGCTGTCATCGACGACGAAAAGCTGGCGCCATTTGTCGAAGGTGGTGCAGGGATGCGAAATGCCGAGGCAGATGAGATCGCCGACCGCCACGGATGCGCCATCCGGGAAGTACAGATAAGCATGCTGGTCGTTCATGCGGTCGATCCGCCAGCCGGCGCCGAGTGTTTGCTGTGCGCCACCCCCGGCCGGTTGCTGCAGGACCGGCTTTGGCAGACCGGCATCATGGCCGGCATCCCTTTTGCCCAAAGTGAGCAAAGCGAGGCCGGGTTCCGGCTGCGACTGTACCATCGCCCAGAGAAAGAGCGCCGGTTCCATCCGCCCGAGGCGGGCGGCGAGTTCGGCCCCGATCCGGCGCTGCAGATCGGGGAATTCCTCGGCATAGATGCCATGGTCATGGGTGAGGTAGCAGCCGCTGCGGATGACGATGCGGACACCGTCCTGTTTGCGCAAAGGCGCCAGGCGCTGCGCCACCAGATCGAAATAGCTGGAGCCGCCGGCAGAAACGATGATCTCCTCGTTGCCATTGGCCTTGGGCTTGAAGACATTGCGGCGCTGGCAGAGGTCAAAAGTCTCGATCAGCAGATCGAGGAAGCTGAGGACCGCTTTTTCGGAAGCAGCAGCATCCGCCACCTTGATCAGGCCTTCATATCCGGCAACGCCGCCCAATCGGAGGCCGGCATCTGCCGCTGCCAAGGCATCCAGTGTCGCCTCTACCGCGGCGCGGTCGCGGCATCCGGTGCGGCCACCCTGAAAGCCGACTTCCAGCAACAGATTGAGCGACAAGCCGGTCCCGGCAATGGCCGTACTCAGTTGTGTGACACCGGCCGGTGAATCGACATAGCAGTAGAGATCGAGCCCCGGATACTGCCGCAGCAGCCCGAGGATGACGGCAATATTGGCGCGGCCGACCAGCTGGTTGGCGATCAGGATGCGCCCGATGCCATGTTGTGCCGCCACGGCAGCCTGTTGCGCGGTGGCGACGGTGATGCCCCAGCAGCCATCGGCGATCTGCTGGTGAAAGAGCTTCGGCGCCATCGTCGTCTTGCCGTGGGGGGCAAGCGAGATGCCGGTTGCGGCAATGAAATCCTGCATCCAGCGGCTGTTGCGGGTGAGAGCGGATTGCTTCAGCACGGCGACCGGGAAGGGTAGGTCGCCGGCCAGGATATTCCAGCGGCGTGCGGCGATGTCACCCGCCGCTATATGCGTCGGCAAGCCTTTTTGCGCGGGGTCGAGCGAACGGCTTCCGGCGGCAGCACTCTCCGCCTGTAGGCGCGATTTATCGGTCATGGAACCCTCAATTCGGTTGGGCGGCGAAGGCGGCGACATGGCGCCGCAATTGGGCGATGGCGCGATCGGCAGTCAATTGCAGCTGCGCCAGAGCAGCGAAGATCGCGTCGATGTCCTCGGTATTTGCCAGTTCGCGGCTGTACTCGGCAAGGCCGATCGTGCCGATTTCCAGGGCATCATTGGCCAGCGCTTGGAGGGCCAAGCGGCAGGCATCGCGATCGCCGAGCCCGACGGCAATTTTCAGTCGCCGGAGTTCGAACTCGAACTCGGCCTCCATGTTGCTGATCACGCGCTCGATCTCGGCTGACCCGACCTCGCGATACAGCGTTTCGAGATGGGCGCTGTCGATCGCCGAGGCCTTGCCTGGCAGGGCCACCAACTCCGCCTCCGCCGATTCGACCGGCGTCATGGCGCGGCGAGACGGGACATGGCGGGCAATGGTCTCTAGTAGGCGATTGGCGCGCACCGGCTTCTCGAGATAATCGCTGAAGCCGGCTGTCAGATAGCGCTCGCGGCTTCCTTCCATGGTGTCGGCGGTCAGGGCGATGATCGGTATATGGGCGCGCTGATCATCGAGTGCGCGGATCCATTGGGTGGCGGTGATGCCATCCATCTCCGGCATCTGCACATCCATCAACACCACGTCGAATTGCTGCCGCCCGAGAATGGTCAAGGCGGCGCTGCCATTATCCGCGACGGTGACATGATGGCCATGGCGGCTGAGCATTTCCATGACCAGGGCACTGTTCACGGCATTGTCCTCGACCACCAGGATGCGGCAGGGATTGAGGCCGGCGGCCGGTATCGCATTGGCAAGGCCGCGCTCGTCAGGGCCATGGCCGATGGCGCAGGGCAGCACCACATGAAAGGT
>DATMUQ010000352.1:0-3650 GCA_035563795.1 Terriglobales bacterium
TGATGCAAGCGGGCCGCTCGGCCGGCAAGGCGCTGCAGGCGCTCAAGCAAACGCGGCCTCTGCTGCAGCAACTATCGGCCTAGCTGTTTGGCAAAAATATCAGCCAAAGCAAAACCCCGCCGGTGAGGGCGGGGTTTTGTCGTCATCCGGCTGTGCAGGTCGCCTTATTCGGCGGCTGCGCGGCCCTTGTTCTGGTTGGCAGTCTTTTCGGCCTTGATCTGTGCGAGGCTGTCCTCGACATGGCGCGAGAAGACGAATTCGGCCGGACGCTGCTTCTCGAGCGAGATATCCGGCGCCATGTCGCCATCAACCTTGACGCCCTTCAGCGCGACCATCATGGCCTTCAGCGGATGCATGACGGTATCCTTGACGGCGGTGCCTTCAAAGCCGCTATGCACCATGCAATCGGCGCACTTTTCATAATTGCCGACGCCGTAATCATCCCACTGGGTGCTGGCCATCAATTCGGTGAAGGTCTTGGCATAGCCTTCGCCGATCAGATAGCAGGGGCGCTGCCAGCCGAACACGTTGCGGGTCGGATTGGCCCAGGGCGTGCACTTATAGGTCTCGTTGCCGGCGAGGAAGTTGAGGAACAGCGAAGACTGGCTGAACGCCCACTTCTTGGCCTTGTCGCCGCGCTTGAAGATGTCGCGGAACAGCTGACGGGTCTTCTGGCGATTGAGGAAGTGCTGTTGGTCGGGCGCACGCTCATAGGCATAGCCCGGCGAGACAGTGATGCCGTCCACACCCATCGCCATCACATCGTCGAAGAACGACGCGGCGCGGGCCGGGTCGGTGCCGTCAAAGAAGGTACAGTTGATGTTGACGCGGAAGCCGGCGGCCTTGGCCTTGGCGATGGCTTCCACCGCCTTGTCATAGACGCCTTGCTGGCAGACTGACTTGTCGTGCTCGTCCTTGCTGCCGTCGAGATGCACCGACCAGGTGAAATAAGGAGATGGCTTGTACTGGTCCATCTTCTTTTCCATCAGGAGGGCATTGGTGCAGAGATAGACGAAACGCTTCTGCTCGATCAGGCCTTCGATGATCTGCGGCATCTCCCGATGCAGCAGGGGCTCACCGCCGGCGATCGACACCATCGGCGCGCCGCATTCTTCGGCCGCAAAAAGTGCGTCCTTGACCGAGATCCGTTGATTCAGGATCTCGTCCGGATAATCGATCTTGCCGCAGCCCGCGCAAGCCAGGTTGCAGCGGAACAGCGGCTCCAGCATGAGGACCAGCGGGTAGCGCTTGCGGCCCATCAGATGCTGTTTCATGACATAAGCGCCGACGCGCATCGCCTGACGTAAAGGTACCGCCACGATGTACTCCTCTTCCATCTCTCAGCCGCCGGCTGCGGCTGGGATCATCAAAATCAGGTTGCAGGTTGTGGTCGTTTTCCCGAACGGAATCAAGGCAATCTAGACATTTTTTTCGCAATGCGAAAGCGCCTCTGCCCGGCAAATTCGCAAGGCGGCCCTGTCCACGACGGCCTTCAGAGATGTCCCCCGGTCCCAATAACCACTGATCGGCCCTCTCTAACCGTCTGAAAAATATTCATATTTTATGACAGTTTGAAAAATTGGCAGATCTTGGTGAAGAGACTAATCTGTGAACCTGTCATTTTTGTGATCGCCGTCATTACTGTCATGCGGGTTAAAACCTGTATGACTGTTTGGCAATATCTTGAGTCGCAGCGGTAAAGCTTTTGACAGTAAGACAATTAACATTTGCAGCTGTCGCCATCGCTGGCTGGGATGACGGAGTCGGCACAGGCACCTGATGCCAACCGGGGCTGGCAATTGACGATGGCTTTGCCTATAAGCTGCGACCTTTATAGGTGCGCGGTCTTCCGGCCGGCGCGACGTTCCACAGGATATCTGGGTGAGCGCGCGACGATCGGGACCGATGTAACGGGAGAGAAGGTAGTATCGTGACGGTAGCGAGCAAGACACCGCTTTTGGACCGCGTGACGACGCCGGCGCAGTTGCGCCAGCTGGATCCCTCGGACCTCAAACAGCTGGCTCATGAATTGCGTCAGGAGACCATTGATGCCGTCTCCGTGACGGGCGGCCATCTTGGCGCCGGTCTCGGTGTGGTCGAGTTGACGACGGCGATTCACTACGTCTTCGATACACCCTATGACCGTCTGATCTGGGATGTCGGCCACCAGGCCTATCCGCACAAGATCCTGACCGGCCGGCGCGATCGGATTCGCACCTTACGCCAGGGCGGCGGTCTCAGCGGCTTCACCAAGCGCTCGGAATCGGAATACGACCCCTTCGGTGCCGCCCATAGTTCGACCTCGATCTCGGCCGGGCTCGGCATGGCGGTCGGCAGCGAGATGCAAGGCCGCAAGCGCAACGTCATTGCCGTCATCGGCGATGGCTCGATGAGTGCCGGCATGGCCTATGAGGCAATGAACAATGCCGGCTCCATGGATGCCCGCCTGATCGTCATCCTCAACGACAATGACATGTCGATCGCCCCGCCGGTCGGCGCCTTGAGTGCCTATCTGTCACGCTCGATCTCGTCGTCCTCCTTCCGCTCGCTGCGCCATCTGGCCAAGGACTTCAGCAAGATCCTGCCATCCGGCCTGCAGCGCGCGGCCAAGCGCGCCGAGGAATATGCCCGCGGCATGATCTCCGGCGGCACCCTGTTCGAGGAACTCGGCTTCTATTATGTCGGCCCGATCGACGGCCATAACCTCGATCACCTGCTGCCGGTCTTGCAGAATCTCCGCAATTCCGATGAGCCGGGTCCGGTCCTCGTCCATGTCGTGACCGAGAAGGGCCATGGCTATCCGCCGGCCGAAAAGTCGCCGGACAAGTATCATGGCGTGGTGAAGTTCGATGTCGCCACCGGCGTCCAGCAGAAGTCGACGCCGAAGGCGCCCAGCTATACCGGCGTCTTCGCCAAGGCATTGATCGCCGAAGCCAAGGCCGACAACCGCATCGTTGCCGTCAACGCGGCCATGCCCTCGGGCACCGGCCTTGACGCTTTCGGCAAGGAATTCCCCGATCGCTGCTTCGATGTCGGCATCGCCGAACAGCATGCCGTCACCTTCTGCGCCGGCATGGCCTGCGAAGGCATGAAGCCTTTCGCCGCGATCTATTCGACCTTCCTGCAGCGTGGCTATGACCAGGTTGTGCACGACGTGGCGATCCAGAGCCTGCCGGTGCGTTTCGCCCTGGACCGCGCTGGCTTGGTCGGCGCCGATGGTGCCACCCATGCCGGCAGCTTCGATATCGCTTATCTCGGTTGCCTGCCGAATTTCGTGCTGATGGCAGCGGCTGACGAAGCCGAGCTCATGCATATGGTGGCGACGGCTGCGGCGATCGACGATCGTCCCAGCGCTTTCCGCTATCCGCGCGGCGAGGGTTATAACGTGCCGCTGCCGGAACGCGGCTCGGTGTTGGAAATCGGCAAGGGCCGCATCGTTCGGGAAGGCACCAAGGTGGCGTTGCTCAGCTACGGCACGCGCCTGCATGAATGCCTGAAGGCGGCGGATGATCTGGCGGCCAAGGGCCTGTCGACGACAGTGGCCGATGCCCGCTTCTGCAAGCCGCTGGACACCGATCTGGTGAACCGCTTGGCGCGGGAACACGAAGTCTTGATTACCGTCGAAGAAGGTTCCATTGGCGGCTTCGCCA
>DATMUQ010000353.1:0-6966 GCA_035563795.1 Terriglobales bacterium
TCGAGATTGAGAATCTGCCGGTCCGCCGCCCGCCAGTCCTGCACCGCGGGGACGAAAAGCGGATTGTCGCTGAACCAGCGGAAGACCAGCGCCAGGCCGACGATATCGTCGGGATGATTGCCACCCTGCAGCAAGCCGGCATAGGCGGCCGGCATGTCCGGTGGTTCCCGCTCCAGCGCCTGGCGCGCAGCATAATCGCCAAGCGGCTTCCGCAAATTGGTGACGAAATCGTCGAAATCCTCCGCGTCGCCGCTGCGGATATAGCGATGCAGACTGATAACGGCCGATTTCTGGCCCTGGGCGTAGTGGCTTTCGCCATTGACGTAAGCGCGGGCGATGTCGACGGCCTCGATCGCCATCAGGCCGAGGCCGAGGATGGCCATCTGCACCACCAGAAAGGTGGCACAGATGAGGATGAAGCGGGTCAGTTGGCCGCGGGCACGAAGTGACCTGAACATGCGACCAGTTGACCCCGGCCATTGCTAATGAACCACTAATACGACACCCCGAAACGCTGCCCCGGATGTGAGCCACGCACGCGTGATCGTAGCCGCAGCATCGCAAAAGCCGGGTCGACATCGCCGCGTATGAATGACCGCCCCCGGGCACGCGATGCACCACATCCGATTCGACGGGCAAGCGATGACGACGCTGACTTTGTGACGATCAGGCTGCGCTCCGGTGGACAGCTCCCGGTCGTCCGGCGGACGCCCAGCACAAAGACGTTGATATTAAATCATCAATCATGTATTATTTATAAAATATCAATATACGGGAAACCGCCCGAGAAAGCCGGCCATGAGTGCACTCTATCTGACGGTCCAGGGCCTCAGGGTCCATGCCGGTTTCTATCGCCATCAGGGCGATTGGCGGCTCGACCCGGTCGACACCTATGTCGTGGACAAGGCCGGACGGCTGGTTTGGGAAATCGACGACACCGACCGGCTCGGCGAACTCGATGCCGATGGCCGTTTCCGCTCGCTGCGTTGTCTCGCCGAGGCGGCGATCAATGACGACATCGCCGACAATTGGGACCGCCTGAGCGGCGCCCCTGCCCGGCAGGACGACCTGCCGTAGTACCCCGGCGGTCCTTCACCGGATAAAGCGGCGGCGCGAAAGCCGGGACCGATCAACCACAGCTCAATGGGGATAGGATGATCGACTTCCTGAAGAGCCTGAATACGCTCTTGGACCAGCCGCTTCACAAACCTGCGGCTGCCAATGATGCCTCTTCCGTGACCCTGCACCGACAGATGCAGATCAATTGCGGGGCAGAGGCGGCTGACACGGCGATGGCTGTGCCGGCGCCAGTAGAGCTGCCCCGCGCGCGCAAGCGCGCTTGATCCTCAGATGTGCCTAATCCTCAGGCGTGCTTGCCGCGTTCCGGCCGATAGGCCTGGTCGAGCATGGCGCTGATCATCTCGGCGAGATGCTCGTGTTCCTGCAGCACGACGTCGAGGTAATGCGCCTGCTGGTCCGGCGACAGGCTGGGATTGCCACGCAGGGCACGGGCACTGTCGCGGATCGCGTTCAGCGGGTCCTTGAGCCGGGCCGCCACCAGAGGCAGCACATTCTCACCGGCATCGTTATCGGGTGTCTTGATCAGACGATCGAGGGCGCGGAACCAACCCGGTTGGACACGGCCGCTCTTGGTGGCGGCAGGCGCTGGGACGGTTGCGGTATTGGCGGCAGAACCCTGCTCAGCGCGGCCGAGCCAGCGATTCTCTTCTCCCGTATAGGGCCACATGGAAGACCTCCTTCAACAACATCAAACGCCTCCCAGTGCGGTTCGGACTCGGCGGTCCGATATTGCAGTGCACGCTGAATATATGGCTGAAATACTGATATTTTTCAATGAAATTTTGCAGCGCAAAATGAAATAATACCGCAGCGCAGCAATGCGGTTTCAGCAAGGCTCAGGCGGTGAGCGGCCCCTCCCGCTCGCCAGCCATCCCAAGTTCCACCGATATGCGCTTTAGTCGCGGGGCGGAATATTGATCCCCCGTTGAACGGCGGGGCGCGCGAGGCCGCGATCGAGCCATGCCTGCACCTGCGGAAAGCGATCGAAGCCGACAAGTTCGCGCGCTTCGTAAAAGCCGATCAGGTTGCGCACCCAACCGAGCAGCGAAATATCGGCGATGCTGTAATCGGCGCCCATGACCCAGTCGCGGCCCGTGAGGCGTTTGTCGAGGACGCCGAGCAGCCGCGCAGATTCGGTTGCGTAGCGGTCGCGCGGGCGCTTGTCCTCATAATCCTTGCCGGCGAATTTGTTGAAGAAGCCGACTTGCCCGAACATCGGTCCGACACCGCCCATCTGCCACATCACCCACTGGATCGTTTCGTAGCGGGTGTTCGGATCGGCCGAGATCAATTGCCCCGTCTTGTCCGCCAGATAGAGCAGGATCGCGCCGGATTCGAACAGTGCCAGCGGCGTGCCATTCGGCCCCTTGGGATCGTAGATCGCGGGAATCTTGCCGTTGGGGTTGAGTGCCAGAAAGGCGGGATCGTGGTTTTCGCCCACCGTGATGTCGATCCGGTGCGGCTCGTAGGCCAGGCCTATTTCCTCCAGCATGATGCTGACCTTCACCCCATTGGGCGTCGGCAGGGAAAAGAGCTGCAGTCGATCGGGATACTGTGCCGGCCAGCGCGCAAAAATTGGATGATTGAGTGTCACTGTCTTCCTCCTCGACTTATCCGCACATCCGAAAAGCCCAGACGCATCCCCAGGACTCCGTCCTGGGCGCATCTGGGCTTTGGCGTTTACACGCGCATCACATCAATCCGTCAAGCATCATCGGCGACGGTCGATATGGCCGGACAGAGTTCAGATCTTGCCAGCCGGCGCAACGGCGGGAAAGTCCCTCTCGGGATCGAACACATTGTTGAAAAAGTTTGTCAGCGAATACATGGCCACCAAGGCGACGATTTCCATGACATTCGCATCCGTGTAACCGGCATCGCGAACGGCTTTCAGATCGGCGTCGCTGACCTGGCCGCGGGTCTCGATGACCTTGCGGGCGAACTGGACGGCAGCACTCCGTTTCGGTTCGGTGGCATGGCCCTTCCGGGCCAGGATGATTTCATCGGGCTGCAGCTTGGCCATATGCTCGGCCGTGAAGCTGTGCACCGTCAGGCAGTAGTTGCAGCCATTCACCTCGGAAACAGCGAGGCCGATGCTGTCACGCGTCTTCACGTCGAGCGCTCTGCTCAACGAGCCGAGCAAGGTAGCCCAGGCGTTGAAGGCGATCGGGCTCTGGGCGAAGGTCGCCATCATGTTGGGGGTGAAGCCGATATTCTTGGTGAAGGCACCGAGGGTCGGTTTCGATTCAGCCGGCACTTGTTCCGGCGTCAGCACTGCACTTCTTGGCATCATGGTCTCCGTAACTTGCGGGTTTTATGAATAATCAGACGATATCCAGCACTTCTGCCACCGGCAGACGCGGCTTCTGCGCCCAGTTTCCTGCCCGCTCCTTCCCGATGGAGAGCAGCATGACCGGCACTTCGTCCTTGGCGAGGCCGAATTCGCGGTGCACCGCGTCGGCATCGAAGCCGATCATCGGTGTCGAACCGAGGCCCAATGAGCGGGCCGCATAGATCATCGCCGCCGCGCCGAAGGTGCCGCTGCGCATCGCTTCGTCGCGCTGACGTTGCGGGTGCTTCATATAGAGATCCCGTGCCGGGAGCTCCCATTCCGGCACCATCTTCGCCGGCATGACGCCCGCTTCCACCAGCGGTGCGAGGCGCGCCGGGATGACGCTGGAATCGGCCAACTGGCCGCAGATGATGAAGGTCACCGCCGCGTCGGTGATCGCCGGCTGATTCCAGGCGATCGGAAGCAAGCGAGCCTTGGCTTCCGGCGTGCGGACGGCGATGAAACGCCAGTTCTGCAGGTGGAAGGAGGTCGGCGCCGTGGTGCCGATCCGCACCAGCTCGCGGATCTGGTCGTCGCTCAAGGCGGCGGCGGGGTCGTAGTACTTGGCGGCACTGCGGCTCAAGATGCAGTCGATGACGGCATTAGTCATGGTGATTCCCTGGGTCATGGCAACTCCTATGGGTGACGGAACAGGTTGTGGTATGCGGATGCTTCCACAGTCTGCGGACCTGCTTTCATGCGCGATGTCGGGCGGAGATTTGTCTCGCCTGTGACCCGGAAGATGCCCATGAGCCCTGCGGGAAAAAAGTACCAAGAACGCGAAAAAATGCTGTACTACGGCAGCATGACGAAGCTCTTGAATCTGAGCGTCGATCGCTCGGCCAAGACGACGCTTGTCGAGCAGATCCGGCACGGAATTGCGACCGCGATCGAAAGTGGCGTGCTCGAGCCCGGCGCGCGCTTGCCCTCCTGGCAGGATCTTGCGGCCCAACTCGGCGTCGCCCGCGGCACCGTGCGGACGGCCTATGAGAAGCTGGACAGCGCCCAGCTGATCGTCGCCTCCCGCGATGCCGGCACGCGCGTTGCCCCGCGCCCGGGCGCGGTGAAGAGAAGCGAGCAGCGACCGGATCCGGGATCCTTCCTGGAGAACTATCTGGAGCGGACCCAGGGTTTCGCCTTCTTCCAGATGGGCGTCCCGGCGACCGAGACCTTTCCCGCAACGCTCTTCGCGCGCATCCGCACCAAGGCTGTCAAGGTCGAAGCAAGTGCTGCGCTCACCTATCCCGATCCCCGCGGCGAGCTTGAACTCAGGCGCGAGATAGCCGGCTATCTTGCCATTGCCCGCGGCATCGACTGTTCACCGTCACAGATCATCGTCACGGGCGGTTATAGCGCCGGGTTGGGGCTGGCACTCCGGGTGCTCGGTGTTGAAGGACAGAAGGCCTGGATGGAAGAGCCGGGCTTTCCCTTCACCCGCAAGGGGCTTGAACTCGCGCGCTTGTCTCTCGCGCCAATCCCCGTCGATGCGGATGGCATCGACGTCGATTATGGGCTGCGTCATGCCCCCGATGCAAAACTGGTGGTCGTCACCCCCGGACAGCAGGCGCCGCTCGGACCGACACTGTCCCTCGACCGACGCCTTCGATTGCTCGACTGGGCCGGCGCGAGCGGCGGCTGGATCATCGAGGACGATTATCTGAGCGAGCTGCAGCTGGCCGGCCGGGCGGCACCAGCGCTGGTATCGCTCGATCGCGCCGGCCGGGTCATCCATATCGGCACCTTCAGCAAGACGATCAGCCCAACACTCCGCCTCGGATTTATCGTCGCGCCGGTCGCTCTCAGCGCGCATTTTGCCGACGTCGCAGCCTGTCTCGCGCCGCCGCCAGGGCCTTCGGTGCAGCTCGCGACGGCGGAATTCATGCGCGAAGGCAATTATATGCGGCACCTCCGCCGCCTGAAACGCGCCTATGCCGCCAAGCAGGATGATTTGCTGACGCAGCTCCGGCGCCATTTCGACGCCGACGACGTCATCGCGGCCGGCTTGACCGTCCTGCTGCGGCTGCCCGATAGCATGTCGGATCTCGCCGTTGTGCGCGAAGCACAGGCGCTCGGCATGTCGCCAAGTCCGATCTCGGCCTGGTATGCCACCGCGAAGACCGGCCGCTCCGGACTCCTGATGAGCGTCGCGACATCGCCGACAAAGGAACTGGCAAAATCCTGCGACCGCTTGGCCGATATCGTCCGGCGTTTGAGCTGAATCGCTGATATGTGCAGATGAGGCGTAACCATCTGGCGCCGTCTCTCACCAAATTGGATGACGTCCACCGGGTCCTCCCGAATCAGCAACCCACCAGTCCTGTATGGAATGTGACGCACAACAAGCGCCGCGCAACTGACATATAAATATTCAAAACGCTACATCCTGTTGTTGATGTCGGGCCTCTCTCCGCCGCGCCTGCAGCGCCGCCAACAAAATTCTTGCCTGTCCCTGTCATCGGGCGGATGATTTCTGCGATAGGCAAGTGGGGACTGATGAAACGCGTAGTAGTCTGCTCAGCCAGCCTGTTTGCGGCACTCTGCATCACGGCGGAAGCGCGCAGTGTCGAGTTCAAACAGCCCAGGACTGAAGCCGTCACACTGGCCGACAAGCTGCAGGCAATCCGTCGTTTGCCGCAAGCGAACCCCGATCAACCGATATTGGCGCCGACGCCGATTCAATGGTTCAACTGGAGCAACTGGAGCAATTGCTCAAACGGCGCCTGGCGAAACTGCTGACTGACTTTGTAGCTGTCGAGGGAAGCGACGATGCTACTGATCATTCAAGGCACGCCATTCTGTAATATCGACTGCAGCTATTGCTATCTGCCGAACCGCGATGATCGCCGGCGGATTTCGCTCGACCTGTTGCATTGCCTGGTCGATCGCCTGATCGAATTCATCGACACCGCACCGCCAAAGCTGCGCGACCATGTCCTGCGGCCGCATCCGGCAGCACCGCAAGAAATCAATGTCGTCTGGCATGCCGGCGAGCCCATGACATTGCCGGTCTCGTTCTATGAAGCGGCCTTTTCCGCTTTTGTGCCGCTTGCCGCGCGCGGCATCACGATCAGCCATGGCTTCCAAACCAACGGCACCCTCATTTCCGACCGCTGGATCGAGTTCATCCTGAAGAGCGATGTGAAAATCGGCGTCAGCATCGACGGTCCCCGGGACCTGCATGACCGGCACCGCCGCTATCGCAATGGCCGGGGCAGCTTCGATCCCTGCCTCGCCGGCATTCAGCGCCTGCAGGCAGCGGCAATCCCTTTCCATGTGATCACGGTCTTGGCCGAGCCGAGCCTGCATGAGCCCGACCGCCTGTTCGATTTCTATTGCGATCATGGCCTCAGCAATGTCGGCTTCAACATCGAGGAGATCGAAGGCGATAACCGCACCTCCAGCCTCGCCGGCAACCATGTCCCGGCGCTCTACCGTGCCTTCCTGCGCCGCTTCCTCCAGTTGAATGCAGCTGCCGGCTTCCCCGTCAGGCTGCGCGAGGCCGAACAGATGGCGGCCCTCATCATCGCCGGCGAGCTGCCGATCAACGACCAGAC
>DATMUQ010000354.1:0-10824 GCA_035563795.1 Terriglobales bacterium
CCGATCCGCCCCAGCGATCCCTTCTGCAATACCAGCCTGACGCAATATGCCGCCGATCTCGACAAGGCCCGCTATCACGCGAAGAAGGCCGGGCTCGGCAATACGCAGCTGACGCTGAGCTGTTCCGATGGCGCCTTCCCGGGTGCCGTCGATCTCGCGGTCCTCTATCAGGCGAATGCCGAAAAGGCCGGCATGAATGTCAAGATCGACCGCCAGCCGGCCGATGGCTATTGGGACAATGTCTGGCTCAAGGCTGCCTGGTGCACCAGCTTCTGGGTGGCGCGCGCCTCGGCAACCCAGGTCCTCACCATCGCCTATCAATCGGCCGCACCCTGGAACGATACCCATTGGCACAACCAGAGCTTCGACAAGTTGCTGGCGGAAGCCAAGGCCGAGCTCGACACGGCCAAGCGCAAGGACAAGCTGTGGGAATTGCAGCGCATGCTGCATGACGAGGGCGGCCAGGTGGTTGCCGTCTTCGCCGACCGGCTGGAAGCCTGCGGCACCGCCGTCGGCGGGCATACGCCGCATGGGCTCGACGAGATGGACAACGGCCGCATCGGCGAAAAGGCCTGGCTCAACAGCTGAGGCCGGTTGAAAGGACAATTGCCGGTAGATTGCACTTCCTCCCAGTGCCCCGTCTTTCCGCAGCCGATGCGGGAGACGGGGCATTCTTTTATGGCCCCCCGCCCTGCCATCGGCCCCAGCCGGCTCTCTGCGCGTATCAGCCGGTCGCGACGGCGGCCCTTTAAAATGGATGATGATCGTCATATATAATGTTGGAACGCTGAGATCAGCGCAGGAGACGATCATGCCACGGGTATCCCAGGAACAGGCCGCCAAGCATCGCGAAGAGATCATCCACGCCGCCGCGAAGCTGTTTCGCGAAAAGGGGATCGACGGTGTCAGCGTACCGGAACTGATGGAATCCGTCGGCCTCACCCATGGCGGCTTCTACAAGCAATTCGCCTCCAAGGACGAGTTGATGAGCCTGGCGCTGGGCGAGGCCTTCCGGCAGTCGCATGAGCTCGGCAAGAAATTGCGCCGCGATCACGACAATGATCCTGCGGCCACCTTGCAGAGCTATATCGACTTCTATCTCTCGCCGCAGCATCGCGCCGATCCCGGCCATGGCTGCCCGAATGCCTCCCTCTGCACGGAAATCGGCCGCGCCCCGCGCAAGGACCCGATCCATAGCGATTATGCCAGCCATCTCGACCGGGCGATGGACAATCTCAGCCAGCTCATGCCGTCGCGCGACCCGGACGAAGCGCGCCGCCAGGCCCTCGCCGCCCAGGCGCTGCTGGTCGGCGCCATGGTGATGGCTCGGGCGGCGCAAGGCCATCCCATCTCCGACGAGATCCTGGAAGCAGCGAGGGCAAGCCTTCAGGCGGAATAGTGCGTGGCGTCAACCCAATCGCATCGATCCTGTGATCGGCTTCGCTTGGACCACGTCCTACCCGCACCCGCCCGCTTGTCGCGGGACGGACCGTCCAGAGCTGGGTGCAAGGCACGGATCGTCATGTGGCATCTATCACCACGGAGAAACGCTGGCGGACCGATGCGGCACCTTCCCAATGTCGCCAGTATTTTAGCTTCAGCACGGCTGAACCGGTGCCGATGACCCGGAACCGGAAGACCGTCATGCCGCCGGATCCCGGTGTCACGCTGGGATAGTGCGCAGTCGTCTCAACCAGCTGCAGCAAACCTGTATCGCAACTATCGATCTCCCAGCGATAGCCGGTCGTTGCGTTCTCCGCCAGATGCAGCTCGAGCAGATCGTGCAGTCGCGCGCCGAGATGCTGGCCGTCATGCCGCTCCGTAAGTGTCAGCCTGGTCATGATCATCCTCTCCGCCATGGCTCAAGGACAGTGCCGGCAACGACACTGTCCTGAAAGCCGCGGCGGAAAGTTCTTGCAGCACAACGGCAACAGCTGCACCGGCATCCCGCCGCGTCGGATCAGAGCGTCACCCCATAGCTCTCATTATAGAAAGCCGCCTTGATATAATCTTCGCTCGGATAGCCAAAGCCGCGATCCCCCCAGCTGGTTCCCCAGCTGTTGCGCACAATGAAGCGGCCGTCCCGGCGATACCCGACCAGCGCCACGGCATGGCCGCCTCGTACGGTATTCGGCAGGAATGTATCCATCTTGCCGCCGGTTGCTGTCGCATTGTCCCAGGTGTGATCGACATTCAACCCGACCAGGATCGGACCATGGCCGGCAAGCCAGGCCCGCCAGTTCGGCATATTACGCTGCAGGTTGAAATAAGCCGCAATCTTGCGCGTCGCAGCCGTGGCGAAGAAGGTGTTCTCGTCGCCGGTATACATCGTCGTATTGATATGGAAGGGCAGCAATGTCTCGGGAACGGCGCCGAATTTGCGCAAAATGTCGACTGCTGCCTTCAACGTTGTCCCCGCACCTTCAATCATCGTCTCGGGCCGCGTGGTGAAGATATCGGTCTCCTTGCTCGCCATCCAGGTGAAGCGCGGCGAGAGCTTGGCTTTCTTGGTCAGGCGCCCGGCGGTGACGAACATGTATCGCGCCACGCCATCGGTCGATCCCCAGCCGACGCATGAGCCGGTGTTTTCCTGATCGCCGATATCCCACCATGCCGCGCGCAGATCGACGCTCGCCGGCAGGGCCGCGGGCGCCGACAAGGCACCCGCCTCAACCGCATGCTGGAACTGCCAGTCATTCTCCGTCTCATGGGACGGTATCAGATTGCAGACGCGCTCCTTTTCGGGCCGCGCTCTCGGACTCTTGGCCATGTCGCTCCTCCCCTGTTGCATAGTTGACGTTGCGTTATCGACGCAGCGCCGCGGTTGAATGCGGCAGCACCTCATTATAAACAATTTATCCTATATAGATGAGAAAAGATTCCACCATGACGAGCCGACCAATCAGGTCTTCGCCGTCCTCCGCAAATCTTCTCCAGCCATCGTCCTAGGTGAGAACCCCTCTCCCTGGATACCGCTTGGGATCTTTCCGTCGCCCGGACTGGCGTCGGATATCGGATGCCGGTGCCACCAGCCCGGCAAGATAAAGGTCGTTTTTGGCCCGGACAGCTCTTGAAAAAATAGATTATGATTATAATCTATTAATCATCAGGCGACGCTTCGAGGACAAGACGGTCCCGGCCGCTGATCAACCCTTTGATGGAGATGAAAATGACGACCTCGAAGACTTCAGCCGCCGGTACTGCCCTGGTCACCGGTGCCTCGACCGGCATTGGCGCTGTCTATGCCGATCGCCTGGCCAAGCGTGGCCATGACCTGGTCCTGGTGGCGCGCGACAAGCAGCGCCTGGAAGCCCTGGCCACCCGCCTGCGCGCCGAGACCGGCCGCAAGGTCGAGGTACTGCCCGCCGACCTCACCGATGCCGCCAATCTGCGTGTCGTCGAAGAACGCCTGCGGAGCGACGACACCATCACCACCCTCGTCAACAATGCCGGTATTGCCGTCACCGGCACGCTGGATATCGCCGATGCCGACAAGCTGGAAACGATGATCGACATCAATATCGTCGCCCTCACCCGCCTCGCCGTGGCGATCACCCCGCGCCTCGTTGCCCGCAAGGGCGGCACCGTGATCAACATCGCCTCGGTCCTGGCTTTGGCGCCGGAAATGTTCAACGCCACCTATAATGCCACCAAGGCCTATGTGCTCTCCTTCACCCAGTCGATGCAGCATGAGCTCGGCCAGCATGGAATCCGCGTCCAGGCCGTCCTGCCGGGTGCCACCCGCACGGAGATCTGGGAACGCGCCGGCGCCGATGTGAACGCCTTGCCGGCGGAAATGGTGATGCATGTCGATGAGATGGTGGATGCCTCGCTGGCCGGTTTCGATGCCGGTGAACTGGTCACCATTCCCTCGCTGCCGAATACCGCCGATTGGGACAACTTCGTGAAGGCGCGCCAGGCGCTTGGCCCCAATCTCTCGCACAACCACGCCGCCACCCGTTTCGGCGTGAAGCAGGTCGTCGCGGCCTGAGGATCTGTACCCTCATCCAGTCCTGATATCGGCCGCCATGCGCAAGTATGGCGGCCGGTTTCTTTTAGTGAAGCCGCGATCCTATGTCTGGGCGTACCAGAAGGCACGCGCCGTCAGCAGGACGGCCCAGGCTAGCATCGCCCAGCGCAGGAATGTGGGCGAAACGATATTGGCGAATTTGACGCTGAGATAGCCGCCCACCGCCGTTCCCAGCATCACCGTCAGGGCTGATTGCCACTGGATGGTGCCGGCCCAGGCATAGACGATGATGCCGACCACGGTATTGGCGGCGATCAAGAGGTTCTTGATGCCGTTGGCGCGGCGCAGGTTGAAATTGCCGAAGATCGAATAGGCGGCCAGCAGCACGATCCCCATGCCGAGGCCGAAATAGCCGCCATAGACACAGAGGATGAATTCGACCATGGCCAGCACCGCCGGATGCTGGTGGATGCCATGCTGGCCGAAGCCCTTCATCAAGGCATGGCGCATCAGCGGCGCACCGCCGAACAGCACGGTCGCCGCCAGCAGCAGCCAGGGCATTGCGCGCTCGAAGGCGTCGGCGCCGAAATGAATGAGCAGATAAGACCCGATCAGCCCGCCCACCGTGGCGATGGCGGCGCGCTGCGGCACCTGGGCGCTGGCGAGATCCACATCGCGGCGCGCGGCAATGACGCCGACCAGGTTAGCGGGAAACAGCGCCACGAAAAGCGAGGCATTGGCCACCATCGGCGTGAGGCCGGTGCCGATCAGCAAGGGAAAAAGCAGAAAGGCGGCCCCGCCCGCCAGGCTGTTGATGAAACCGGCCAGCACCCCGCCGCCCACCAGCAGCAAATTCGGCAATAAAACAGTCATCACATCACTTCTGGCCGCGGCACGCCTGTCTCTCGCTCGATGCCTGTCCCGGCCATCGACCACGATTACATGCGCCAAACCCGCAACCCGCTCCCCCGAACGGTTGACCAGCCATCCCAAATGACGGCTGCCGCTGGGAGATTAAGCCGAGATGCGCTCGCGACACATCTGCAGAAAACGGGGGGCGGGCCGGACGTTGATGGCGGGACGACTGGCTTTATCGGACATGATCAGCACGGCTCAAAGGCCCCCTCTCCCTAACCCTCCCCCGCGAGGGGGGAGGAAACTGATTGAGCCGTCGGCTCTAACTTTCTTTTCTGTCGGCGCAGTCTCCGCCATCGAGAAGGGGGCTCGTGACAAATGGATGACCGGAGGCTTGGCACAGCAGAGGCGAAGTCATTCCCTCCCCCCTCGCGGGGGAGGGTCAGGGAGAGGGGGCTAGCTTAAGCCAGTTCGTGCTGTTGCCGCGCGTTCCGTGCCGCCTCATGCTGGGCGGCGAAATCGGCATCTTGCTGGCGACACTGCTGCACCAACGGGCGGGCGTTGAAGCGCTCGAGATAGCGCATGATCACCGGATCCTCGGGCACCAGCTTGAAGGACGTCGTCCACCACAGCGCATTGCCCCAGAGGACATCGGCGACGGTGAAACGCTCACCGAGGAACCAGGGGCCGGGTTTGAGCTGGTCGATCAGCACCCGCATCACCGTATCGTAATCGCCATAGCCCGCGCTCGACGGCGGTGCCGGGTCGCGCTTCAACGCCTTGTCCAGCAAGGCCGGCTCGAAACAGCCGGCATAGAAGGCCATCCAGCGCAGATAGGGACCGCGCAAGGCCTCGCCGATCTGTGGCGCGAGGCCGGTATCAGCATAGAGATCGCCGAGATAGATGAAGACCGCCACCTGCTCGGCAATGAGTTCGCCGAGATGGCGGATCGCCGGCACCTTGCCCATGGGATTGATGGCGAGATAGGCCGGCTGCCGCGTCTCACCGGCCCGGAGATCAAGGAGATGCAGATCGTATTCGGCGCCCAATTCCTGCAGCAGCATCAGCGTGCCGCCGGAACGCGATTGCGGCGCATGATAGAAATCGACCCGACGGTTCATCATCGGCCTCCCTCGTTACGGTTTCTTGGTTCTTTGGAACAAAATAAGAACCAAAGCCGGCCCGCAAGCAAGTGAGGAACGCGTGATCGCGCCGGTCTTTGCTACTCTGCTGACTCGCTCCTGCCAAAGCCCCGCCATGCGAACCGAGGAACCCATCGCCCATGAGCCCGATTTTCCAGCAGCCGCATCACATCTGCATCGTCGTGCCTGATATCGCTGCCGCCATCCGCTTCTATGAAAGCACCGGTATCGGCCCGTGGCACGATTACCCATCGCTTGCCGAATATACCGAGCTGGAAATGCCGAACGAGGCGGGCTTCCGGCAACTCATCTTCAAATATTGCGACCTCAATGGCCTGCAGTTGCAGCTCTGCGAACCGGGCCCTGCCGATACACCGCAGCGCCGCTTCCTCGAAACCAAGGGCCCCGGCGTGTTTCATGTCGGCTTCTCGGTCGAGCATCTCGAAACGGCCGAGCAATCGGCCAAGGCTGCCGGCCTGCACAAACTGATGCGCGGCCGTCGCCCCGATGGCAGCGGCTTCACCTATTTCGACACGGCCGATCGCGCCGGCGTGATCCTGGAGGTTCGCAAGGCGAAAACCGTGTAGACTGCGCCGCGCAGCCGCCAGCGTTGGGAAATACATGCGTTGGGAATCACAAAAGAAACCGGCGGCCAACAGGGGAGGAATATCATGGCGGTCAGCAGTGATTTCGTGCGGCAAATTTTCGCCGGCCTGGAACGGGGCGACGGCGCGGCCTTCTTCGCCCATGTGGCGGATGATGTCGACTGGACGGTGAAGGGGACGCATCCGCTGGCCGGCCATTATCACTCGAAGGCCGATTTCATCGCCGGCACTTTTGCCAAGCTCAACCGGGTCCTGCCGAACGGCGCCGAGCTTCATGTCGACCATCTCCATGTCACCGGCGACACCGCGATCGTGGAACTGCATTCCGAGGCCATCGCCAAGAACGGCTTCCGCTTCGACAACCATTATTGCTGGGTCGTCGTCTTCCGCGACAATGTCATCGTCGAGGTGCGTGCTTATCTCGATTCGGCCAAGGTGACGCTGCTCTTCATGCAGAACCCGATCCACGGGTAACGGGCGGCGTCTAGCGGCACACCGGCAACGGGGCGCCATCATCAACCAGTGAACTAGCTTACAGCGACAGCAATCGGCCGGCGAGATGAGGCGCGAAGCTTGATCTCCGCCCCGCTCGTCGGCGACAATGCAGATATCATGGACCACCCGCTGCTGCAGATCGACCAGCTCCTGCTTTCCCCGCCGGCCCGCAGGCCCACCCGTGGGACCGGCACAAGCCTTCCGCATCCCCTGTCACTGGATTTTGCCATTGGCCAGTTTCACCTGCTGGCGGGGGAAGACCTGGCGCCGCTGGCCCAGTTGCTGCGGGTGATCGCCGGTTACGATCCGCCGTCGCAGGGGCGTCTGGTCATGCGCGGCCAGCCTTTGTCAGGTATCCCGCTGGGCGCCCGTGGCATCGCCACGCTGACCGCCGATCCGCGGCTCTTTCCCCAGCTCACCGTCGGCCGCAACATCCTCTTTCCGCTCAGCGGCGACCGGCGCATCGGCGATACGGCGACGGCGGTGGCTGGTGCCGCCTTGCGCGTCGGCCTCTCCGCCGCCGCCCTCGACCGTTATCCCGATGAGCTCGACCAGGTGACGCAATTGCGCGCCGCCCTCGCCCGTGCGCTTGCTTTGGGGCCGAGCCTGCTGCTGCTGAGCGATGCCCTGCGCGACCTGCCGGCGGGCGATGCCGCCAGCCTGCTGCAGGACCTGCGCCGCTTGCAGCGCGAGTTGAGCCTGACGGTGATCTGCGCCACCGACCGCCTGCCGGCCTGGGCCGCTGTCGCCGATCGCGTTATCCTGATCGAGACCATCGGCGGCACCCTTGGCGGCTTCATCCAGAGCGGCAGTGCCGAGGATATCTATCTCAAGCCGGACAACCGCACCGCCGCCCGTCTCTCCGGCGCGGTCAATCTGCTGCCGGTGGAGATCACGGCCTGGGACGGCGAGACCGTGTCCTGTCGCAGCGCCTTGATCGACCCGCAGGATTTCAGCCTGCCGCAGCGCCAGGTCGCCGCCGGTTTATGGAGCGCTTTGGCGACAAGCGGCCGCGAGCCAGGCGTGACCCTGGAAGCGAGCCTGCTGTTGCGGCCGAGCCTGCTCCGCCCCGGCCTCGGCATCAGGCGCCAGGATTTCCGCCTCGAAGGACGCATCCAGGATCGCTTCAGCGATGGCGCCGCGGTGATGCTGCAGGTGCGGGTGCCGGGTCTCGCCACACCGGTCGTCGCCACTTTGCCCGCCCCCGCCCCCTTCCCGCTGGAACAGGGCATGGCGGTCAATCTCGGCTGGAACCGCGGCGAGATGCGCCTGCTGCCAAACGACACGGCACCGCGTAGCACGGCACACAGCACCGTACTGGCCGATCCGACGAAAACCGGCTGAGAGGGCCGCCACCGATGGACCGAGCCCGCTTGCGCCAACCAGCAACGTCACCCCAGTCGGGCTCAGCGGCGCCAGCGATCCTCTGGCAGCCGCGCCTGGCCGCGCTCGGCATCATTGTGCTGGCGCTGCTCTTCGTCCTGCCGCTGCTGCTGACCCTCTTGCTCAGCAGCCAGGAAATGCCCAGCGCCGATCCCTTTGCCGGCCCCTTTGGTCTCGCAAGCTGGCGCGACTTCATCGCCGATCCGGATATTCAGCGGCTGCTCCTGCGCTCGCTCGGCCTGGCCGTGCTGGTCGGTGTCGTCACGAATCTGCTGGCGCTCGGCCCCGCTTATCTGGTGGCGGTGATCGGCGGCGGCTGGCGCCATATGGTGCTGATCCCCTGTTTGCTGGTCCTGCTCGGCGATCAGGTCACCACTGCCATGGGCTGGTCGGAGATCGGCCGGCAACTGGCCCGCTCACTGCTCGATGCGACACCGGGTCTCGGGCGCGACCTCCTCGCCGATCTGATGACACTCTGCGCCGAGACCCATCGCGCCTTGCCGCTCGCCATCCTGTGCCAGAGCTGGGCCATGCAACGGCATGATCCGGCCCTGATCGAGGCCGGCCTCGAATGCGGCGCCGATCATTTCCGGCTGTTGCGCTGGGTGATCCGGCCGCTGCTGGGACCGGGCCTGATCCTCGGCTTCTGCTGTGCCTTCGCCCTCAGCTTCGGCGCCGCTTTGGAACCGGCCTTGCTCAATACCGGCGCCTTGTCCTGGGGCGAGAGCCTGCGCCAAGCCATCGATATCGACGACAACTGGCCTTCTGCCGCCCGCTTCACGGTGCTGGGATGCCTGCTGCTCGCTGTCATGCTGGCCGCTGCTTCCGTCTTCCTCGCCCGGCTTTCCAACCCGCCGCGAAATCGCATGCGGCGGAATCCGCAGCCGCATCACGCCTACCATCTCGGCCCGCAGGACCCGCTGGCGATGCTGGCGATCCTGGCTTTTGCCTTCCTCGCTTTGCCGCTGGTCTGGATGCTGCTGCTCTCGGCGCGCTATCTCTACATCATCGCCGTCACCGCTGGCCCGCATCTCTTCCTGGAGGCGATCGGCGATGATCCGCGCCTGCTGCCATCCCTGATCCCCAGCCTGGTCAGCGCCCTGATCGCAGCCTTGTTGGCGAGCAGCGGCGGCGTCGGCCTCGCCGCGCTGTGGCGCCGCTGGCTGAAGCCGGCGCAGATCAGCTGGCAGCATTGGCTGCTGATGCTGCTGAGCGCCCTGCCCTTCATCCTGCCCAGCCTCTTCCTCAGCACCACCCATCTCACCGCGCAGCTCTTTCTCGCGACCTATCTGCCGAATGGCCTCGGCATCCTGGCCGTCGCGCTTGGCGATGCGGTGCGCGCGCTGCCGCTGGCGGCGCTGGTCATGCTGGTCTTCTGGCAGCGCCTGCCCGACGATCTTGACGAGACGGCGGCGGAATTCCTGCTGCCAGCCGACCGGTTGCGCCGGCAGATCATCGGCCCCAGCCTGCGTTCAGCCTGGGCGATCGCGCTCGCTGTATCGGCCTTATTGTCGCTGAGCGATTTCCAGCTCGCCAATGCGCTCTCTGGCGACCGGCCGATGCTGGCCCCGACTCTGCTCGCCGGCATCGCCACGCAAAGATCGCCGATCTATCTTGCGCTGATCGGGCCATTGCTGATCTTGACGGCCTGGATCTGCCACCTGATCCTCAGGCGCCTGGATCGCCGTACACCCATCCGCGCGCCACAGGGGAGCGCCGGCGGCTTCAGCATGAACATCACTGCGAGGAAGACCTGAATGTCCGCCGATCTTGATCTCTGCTACATGCCGGCCACCGAGCAAGCCGCCCGCATCCGCACCGGCCGCCTGTCGCCGGTCGAATTGATCGACAATGCGCTCACCCGCATCGACGAGGTCAATCCCCAGCTCAACGGCTTCTGCTTCGTCTATCCCGAAGAAGCGCGTGCGATCGCCAGGGAGCGCGAGGCGGAAGCAAAGGCCGGCAAATTGCGCGGACCGCTACACGGCGTTCCCTTCGCCATCAAGGACCTGACCCCAACCAAGGGCAAGCGCACGACACTCGGCTCCTTTGCTTACGAACATAATGTGCCCGATCATGACGCGCCGATCGTCGAAGCGCTGACCAAGGCCGGCGGCATCCTGATCGGCAAAACGACGACGCCGGAATTCGCCTATTCCAGTTTCACCGAGAGCCCGCTCTGGGGCATCTCGCGCAATCCCTGGGATCCGAACCGCACGCCAGGCGGCTCCTCCGGCGGTGCCGGCATCGCGGTTGCCACCGGCTGCGTGCCGCTGGCAGAAGGTTCCGACATGGGCGGCTCGGTGCGTATCCCGGCAAGCTTCTGCGGTACCGTCGGCTACAAGCCGAGCTTCGGCCGCATCCCCTTCACCAT
>DATMUQ010000355.1:0-4454 GCA_035563795.1 Terriglobales bacterium
GCCGCCGAGCCTTCACGGAAATAGGTGAAGCTGCGGCCGGACGGATGCGGGGTGATGAAGTAGATGCCGGTCTTGGCCGTGGTGCTCTGCCGGACCTGCGCGACATCGATGCCTTCATGCTGCCACAGCTCCAACAAGGCAGCACCGAAATCATCCTTGCCGACCGCGGTGATATAGCCAACTGATGCGCCCTGTCGCGCGGCGGCAATCGCCGTGTTCGAGGTGTCGCCGCCGAAGCCCTGCTGGTAGAGCGGTGCATCTTCGGCAGCGCCGGCAGCGGCAGCGCGCCGGGTGAATTCCACCATCGGCTCGCCGAGGCAGACGATCTCCGGGCTGGTCCCATCGCGGGCGGGAACCGCGTTGCCGGCATCGGTTGCTTGCGCCGTCATCGACTACCCATCTCCGTCATCCAATCCTGCGGCTCAGCCGAGCGCCAGCTTGCCCGGCTGGCGGGCACCTTTGGCGACTGTATCTTTCGCCGGCACCTGCCCGACACCGCCGGTCAGTTTCCGCGTCAAAGCCGCGGCGCTGTCGATCAAGGCCGCCTTGTAGCGCGCGTGATTCTTATTGGCGTCGTCACGCGGCGCGATCAGGCAGAGCGTCGCGACGCAACGGGCCTGTTCGTCAAAGACCGGCGCCGCAAAGCAATGGGTGAAACTGTCGGCGATGCTGTCGAAGGAGAAGAATCCGTCTTCGCGCGCACCCTTTACTTGCTTCAGGAAGGTGGTCTTGCTGAGCGCCTTGCCATTCGGCAATACGAAGTCGCCATCGGCAATGAAATCGAGAATTTCCGCATCGCTGAGATGGGACAATAGCAAGCGGCCCGAGGCAGTCCAGGGAATCGGCACCGTCTCGCCCACATCGGAGCTGATGCGGAAGGGCCGCTCACCCTCCTTCATCAGCACGACGGTATATTTGTGCCCTTCCAGCATGCAGAGCTGCGCCGTCTCGCGGGTGGTCCGGGCGAGATGGACGAGATGCTCTTCCGCTTCCTTGGTCAGGTCGAAATGATGCAAGTAGGACTGGCCGAGGAAATAGAGTTTGCGGCCGAGAAAGATGCGGCCTTCCTTGTCGGCGTAATCGAGGATGCCTTTTTCCAGCAGTAGGTTGACGATTTCATAGACCGAGGATTTCGGCGCGCCGATCGCTTGCGCAATCTCGTTCGGGCGCAGCGGACGGTTTTCCGCCCGCAGATGATCGAGGATATGGAAAGCGTGATCCAACCCCCGTGCCCGTCCCTGTTTCTCCGCCATCGCCATCCAATCCGTGTCGTTCGACCTCGTTCCCGCAGGCCCCCTGCATGCCCAACCTGGCGCGCCGGATAAAGGCGCGAGTCGCAGGCAGACGAGGCAGGATGCCCCATCCGCCGCGAAGATGCTATTGGCTGGCTGTTACCGGGCCTTCTTATAGGCGACGCAATCCACTTCCACCTTGCAATCGACCATCATGCTGGACTGGACGCAGGCACGGGCCGGCGGATTGGCGCCGAAATAGCTGACGAAGATCTTGTTGAAGCTCCAGAAATCGCGGGGATCGTCCAGCCAGACGCCGATTCGCACGATATCCGCGACGTCGTAATTCGCTTCCTTCAGGATAGCGATCATATTCTGGATCGCCTTATGGCTCTGCGGAATGATGCCGCCCTCGATGATCTCGCCATTCTCCATGGCGACCTGGCCCGAGACATAGAGCCAGCCATCGGCCTCCACCGCCCGGGCGAAGGGCAATGGCTGTCCTCCGGCACCTTTTTCACCCGCGCCATATCGCTTGAGCGTCATCTCATACTCTCCACTTGATAAGGATCAGAATTTGGAACTTTTCAGGAATTCGGCCAGCCGCTCGGATTTCGGCCGGTGGAACAGCTCAGCCGGCGGCCCGTCCTCGGCAATCGCCCCCTGCTGCATGAAGACGATGCGGTCCGAGAGCTCATAGGCAAAGCGCATCTCATGGGTCACCAGCAGCATGGTCATCCCGTCCTTGGCAAGATCGCGGATGACATTGAGCACTTCATTGACGAGCTCGGGATCGAGCGCCGAGGTCACCTCGTCGAACAGCATCAATTTGGGGCTCATGGCGATGGCGCGGGCGATCGCCACGCGTTGCTGCTGGCCGCCGGAGAGCTGGCCTGGATAGTGATCGCAACGTTCCAAAAGGCCGACGCGGTCGAGCCATTTGCGGCCGATCCCCACTGCCTCTTCCTTGGCGAGGCCCTTCACCTTGATGAGGCCCAAGGTCACATTCTGCAGTGCCGTCATATGCGGGAAAAGATTGAACTGTTGGAAGGCCATGCCGGTCATCGCGCGGTGGCGGGCGACTTCGCTTTCGCGCAGGCGGCGGCGCTGCTCGCCTGTCCCCTGATAACCGACCTCGGTTCCGTCGATGCGGATCGAACCGCGGTGAAATTCCTCCAGCAGATTGACACAACGCAGCAGCGTGGTCTTGCCGGAGCCGCTGGAGCCGATGATGCTGACCACCTCGCCCTTGGCCACGGACAGGCTGACCCCTTTCAGGATCTCCAGCGCCTGGAACTTCTTGTGCAGGTCGTCGATGACGAGAAGCGGCTGCGCGGTCATGTGTTCTTGACCCTCATACATGATAGATGACTTTTTTCTCGGCCAGCTTGCCCAGCTTCTCGATGGCGAAATTGAGCAGGAAATAGAGGAAGCCGGCGAAGAAGTAGAATTGCAGGCTGAGATAGTCGCGGGCGATGACCTGCTGGGTCGCCAACAGCAATTCGACGACACCGATGATCGAGAGCAGGGTCGAGGCCTTCACCATTTCCACCGCGGTATTGACCCAGGTCGGCAGGATCTGGCGCAAGGCCTGGGGCAGCAGGACATAGATGAAGGCTTGGCGGAAGGTGAGGCCGATCGCCTTCGCCGCCTCGGTCTGGCCGCGCGGCAGGGCCTGCAGGGCACCGCGCAGGATTTCGCCGACATGCGAACTGCAGAACAAGGTCAAAGCAAAGACACCGGCCTGGAACGGCGTCAGCTGGATGCCGATCACCGAGAGGATATAGAAGCAGGCGAGGATCAGCACGAAGACCGGTGTCCCGCGCAGGAAATCCGTGTAGATGCGGACCAGCCAGCGGAGCGACCAATGCCCGTAGCTGAGGCAGAGCCCGACGATGATGCCGAGCAAGGTGCCGAGCAGTATCGCCAGCACGGAGATGACCACGGTGAGGCCAAGCCCGTGCAGGATGGCCCAGCGCGAAATCCAGAGTTCACTGAGGAAATAGCCGAGATCCATGGCGCGCCTATCGGATGATCGCCAGCTTGCGCTCGAGATAGCGCAGGCCTTGCGCGATCACCAGGCAGGCGAGGACATAGATCAGGCTGGTCACCAGCCAGGTTTCAATCACGCGAAAGCTCTCGGTATTGATCTTGCGGGCATAGAAGGTGAGCTCCGGCACCGCGATCGCCGCCGCTAGCGAGGTGTCCTTGAAGAGCGAGATGAAGTTGTTGCCGAGCGACGGCAGGACATTGCGGAACATCACCGGCAGGATGAGATAGCGCTTGATCTGCCATTCGGTGAGACCGATGGCGAGGCCGGCCTCGCGCAGGCCGCGCGGCAAGGCGACGAGTCCTGCCCGGAAGACCTCGGTCAGATAGGCGCCGGCATAGATCGCCAAGGTGAGGATGAAGGCCTCGATCTTGCCGAGCCGGATGCCCAGTTGCGGCAAGGCAAAGTAACTGAACAGGATGAGGACCAGGATCGGTGTGTTGCGGATCGCCGTGACATAGGCGCCGGAGAGCCGTCGCAGGCTGGCATGCCGCGACAAGCGGCCGAAAGCCGTGATGAGGCCGATGCCGCAGCCGATCATGATCGATACCACTGCCAGGAGAAGGCCGAGGCCCAATCCTGACAGCAGCAGATCGAAGTCACGCCAGACTGGAGCGAAGTTCAGCGTATAGCCCATGTCAGTCCAGCGCCCGGATGTTATTGAAACTCGGCCGGGAAGCCGATCTTCGGTTGCGGCAGATCGACCCCGAACCACTTCTTGAAGGAAGCGGCATAGGTATCGAATTCGACGCCGGTCATGGCTTCATGCAAGGCCGTGTTGACGAAGTTCAGGAACACCTGGTCGCCCTTCTTGACGGCGCAGGCATAGGTTTGCGGGCCCCAGGCATAGCCGGAATCGCGGTAGCGGCCGGGTGTCTGCACCAGCATCCATTTGACCGAGGAGGCATCTGTCGCCGCTGCATCGGCGCGGCCGGAATTGAGGGCCTGATACATCAGATCGACGCTCTCATACTGATCCACCTTGGCTTCCGGCAGCGCGGCATGGACCATGGCCTCGGCATAGACATTCTGCAGCACCGAGACGGTGACGCCGGAACCGGCCTTCTTCAAATCATCATAGGCCTGGTATTTGCCGTTCGCCATCATCAGCAGACCGACACCTTCCCGGTAATAGGGGATGGTGAATTCCACCTGCTGGGCGCGGCTCGCCG
>DATMUQ010000356.1:0-3584 GCA_035563795.1 Terriglobales bacterium
AACAACCGAACCGCTCGACCAGGGTCACCGAAACGCCAGCCCGCGCCGCCGCCAGGGCCGCTGCGAGGCCACCGGGACCGGAGCCGACCACCAGCACATCGGTCTCATGGATGACCTCGATTTGACGGGCGGGTTCGGTGATGAAGGCGGGACGCGTGGGCATGAATGCATCTCGGAAAATAGGGAAACGAACGGGCGACAACATCTCCTGGCGCCTTATCCCATTCAAGAGACCAGGGCTGCACCCGCCCTGAGAAATTTGGGGTCTCAGACCCGAGCCGATTGAGGCTCGCTTCCGGGACGTTTCGAGGTCAGCTCGCGCGACATGTCGATCTAACCAATCCTGTCGCCCGCCGCATATAGGCGCCCGCGGTGATCGCTCGGAGCGCGCCACACCCATCATCCAGTGGCGCGCTGCCAAGCGCTAAAAAAAAAAGACCGGCTGCGCGCAAGCACATACCCCGATGAAAGCAACAGGCATTCGCTCCCAATAGCAGTCGCTAGCTGGTCAGGATTTTGGCCGGGACATCTGTTGCTACTTATGCCGCACATGTCGAGCCTGCTATTATTCGTAGAGACGATGATGGCTGTATGAGCTGAGTCCGATAGATGAGCGTACAAGCTAGTATCCGTCCTCCGCGGGCCGGCGCCTCAGCTTCCGACCCGGCGACGCAGCTCCACCTCCCCTGGTGGACCTGGATTCTGCCACTTCCGATCTTCTGCATCGCCAGCCTGCTCTCGCTCGCTTTCAAGATCGCGCCCGGCATCGCCGTCTGGTATCTGCCGATCCCGATTGGTGTCGTGCTGATCAATTGGTGGGGACCGCGGGTCCTGCTCGCCATGTACCTCAATGCCATGATCTTTGCCGGCTTCTGGGATCTTCCGCGGATGGCGCTCTGGCCGGTCTATTCCTGGCCCGAGGTCATGGAGGTTGCCCTGAGCTGGTGCTTCTTCACGCGCCTGCTGAAGGGGCGGTGCTGGCTGCCGACCCCGCGCGATCTCTATCTTTTCATCATCTTCGCCATGACACTGCCGTCGATCGTCAGCTCTCTCCTGATCATCCCGGGCCAGCTTGTCATCCTGGGCGATCTGCCGGCGACAGATGCGATCCTTGCGGCACTGAGCGGCTGGATCACCGACATCATGTCTTACCTGGTGATCGCCGTGCCACTCCTGATGTTCTGCACGGCACGGATGGAGAAATTAGGCATGGCACGGCAGCGCAATGCCGAAACGCCGGATATCATCAGTGCAGACCACCGTGCTCTGCCGGTCTTGATTGAAGTTACCACCCTCACCATAGGGCTCGCTTTCATCAGCCATTGGACGACCATCGACAAGGCCTGGTACGCATATGGCTTCGCGATTGTCTGGGTGTCGGCCCGGTATGAGATGGGTGCCGTCCTCTTGTTCAACGGCATCGTCGTCATCCTGACGCTGCTCTTGCCGGTGTTTGATACCCTTGGCTTCAGCCAGTCCTGGATCGAGAACGGCAGTCTCGTCACCACCAATCTCGGTATCTCTGTTCTCTGCGTCAGCGGCCTCGTCATTGGCCGGTTGGTCACCAGCCTCAAACGGGAAAGCGAAATCAAACTGCAACGCGGCCTGCGCATGGCCGGTCTTGTCAACTGGACATTCAACCCATCTGCGCCCCAAAGTCCAATCGGTGAGTATGCCTATAGTCCCGGCATCTCCGATCTCGCCGGACGCAGCAGCGCAGAACTCGCCGCGATGGGCGACGAATTCTATGACCTTACTGTTCATGAGGAGGACCGGGCCGGTCTCAAGCAGCTCATCGACGCATTTCCGACCTCCGCGGACCATGCCTACAGCTATGACTACCGTATCATCCGGCCCGACGGTGGGATCAGATATGTCCGCGAGACCGCGGAAAAGATCTTCGATGCCGACGGTCGGCTGGTACAGGTGCTCGGCACGCTGCAGGACATGACCGAGATCCGTCAGCGCGAAATGGAGCTCATCGCCGCGAAGAATGAAGCGATCGCGGCCAATCGCTCGAAGTCGGAATTCCTCGCCAATATGAGCCACGAATTGCGCACACCGCTCAATGCCATCATTGGATTCTCGCAGATCATCCACAACCAGTTTTTCGGCCCGACCGATACGCGCTATGTCGCTTATGCACGCGATATCAATGCCAGCGGCGATCACCTGCAAAAGCTGATCACCGATATCCTCGACCTGTCGAAACTTGAAGTCGGAAGATACGCCTTGGTCGAAGAAACCATCGACCTGCGTGAACAGATCGATCTTTGCCTGAAGATGGTGGTGACACGCGCCAACGAACAGCATATCGCGCTGATCGTCGATTGGCTTCCAGATCTACCGCTGCTCCTTGCCGACGAGCGGGCCTTCCGCCAGGTATTGATCAATTTGTTGTCGAATGCGGTCAAGTTCACGGGGCGTCACGGCTCAGTCACCGTCAGGCCCTCCGTGACTGCGGATGGGCTGTCGGTCACGATCAGCGATACGGGCATCGGCATCGCGCCCGAGATCGTCCCAAAGCTCTTCGCGCCGTTCCAGATGGGCAATGCCCATGTGAGCCGAAATCTCGGCGGCAGCGGTCTTGGTCTGGTGATCAGCAAGCAGCTGATGGAGCGGCATCAGGGCACGATCGTGGTCAAGAGCATCATCGGCCGTGGCACCGATATGACGATCACCTTCCCGCCGAGCCGCATCGTATCGCCCCCGAAATCAACAACAGAGATGCCGAGCGCGGCAGCCACCCCGGCAAAATAGGCGCTCAGTCCCCTTACAGCGCATTGCCACGCAATGCCGCGCGCGCCAGGGCAATCTCGTAGTCATCGTGATCCTTGTAGAGCATCATGTGCCGGCGCGCGCTGATACGAATTTCGCCGATCGACATTGCCGTCTTGTAGAACTGTGCGGCACTATCGGCGTGCCCATCGAGCGCCGCGAGCTCACCAAGATAGAAATTCGCCTCGGCGAGACGTTGCTTCTTGATGTCCGGATCAGGCACATCCGCAGCCGCAAACAGCGCATCCTTGGAAAGGTGCCCGGCGACATACTGGGCCAATGGCGTCGGCCAGATATCGTTACGCTCCGCCAGATCAGCCAACCGCCTCTTATCGTCATGACCCAGCCGGCGATCCGCCAGATACTTGAATAGCGCGCGATAGGGATCGTCGGGATCGGCGTCGGCTGCCGCCGTGAAGCCCTTCGCCGCCAGGTCATAGGAGCCGAGCGCATATTCGGCGATGGCTCGTGCCAAAATGAAATGCGACTGACCCAGCACATCGGCGGCCTCGCCGGCCTTACCCGCGGCGTCCTGGAACTGGCCCTGCAGCAGCAAAGCGCGCACCTCGAAATCGGCGCAAGAGGGATCGCCCGGCCGCATTGTCAGCAGACGCTCGCAATCGAGGCGGGCCTTATCATACTGTCGGTCGCGGAAATAGGCTTCGCCACGGGCGCTCAACGCATAAATGTCATCGGGGCTGAGCTTGAGTGCTGTGGAAGCATCACTGATAGCAGCTTTGTTGGCGCCAAGATCAACGTAATCGAGCGCACGGTTCAGCCAGCTGGCCTCCCGGCTCGGGTCCAGC
>DATMUQ010000357.1:0-3731 GCA_035563795.1 Terriglobales bacterium
CGCCGAAATATCTGCAGGCCGGTGACCGGGTCAGGGTCGAGATCGAGCGGATCGGCGTCCTGGAAAACCCGGTCGCCCTCTGGGAAGCCTGAGACCGCCGGTCAGCCAGCAGTCTGGTGGACGTTGAAAGTGATCGTCGCCTTTACCGACGCACCGGGTTCCAGCACCAGCATGCCGGTGTCCTTGCGCTCATGGCAGAGATTGAAGGCATCGGTGATATTGCTCACCGGTTCGGCACAGAAATAGGGTTCGTTCTTCGGCGCATAGACGACGAGGGAGCGTAACGGCGCCGAAGCGCTCATGGTCAGGGCCAGCCGATATTCCGGCCAGTCGATCAAGGCTTCACCGCCCCAGCCGGTGAAGACGTTATCGAGCTCGACTTCGTCGAGGCGGATACCCGCCGTCAGATTTGCTTCCGTCGGTACCGGCAGCAGGGTGGTCGGCATGACCTCCTGATCGGTTGCCCAGAAGCCCTGCACCGCTGCTGTCATGTGGCAATTTGGCGTGCGGGTGAAATAGGGATGCAAGCCAAAGCCATAGGGCATCGCCGTCGTACCGGTATTGCAGCTTTCAATGATAACGGTGAGCGACTGCGCGGCCAGATGAAAATGCTGGCGCATCTCATAGGCGAAGGGCCAGTCATCCGGCACATGACGGTACACCAGGCAGGCGCTGTCGCTGGACTGCGTTTCGACTTGCCAGGGCCGCTGCCAGCCATGGCCATGTTCGTTATGCGGGCCATCGCTGTTGAGCGGCAGCTGGATGGCCGTGCCCTGGAAGGAGCAGCGGCCATTGCGCAACCGGTTGGAGAAAGGCGTCAGCGGAAAACAGCTGGCACCGAGGACATCGCCGGCCGACACCGCCTCCGGGCTCATCGATCGCATCAGGTCGATGCGATCACCAGTGGTGGTGCGATAGGCGAGGCCGGCGATGGCACCGCCAATCGCCGGCGCCAGCTGCAATGTCAGCCGGTCGGAGCTGAGTTCGATCACGGATCGAGGTCCTGATGCTGAGACGGGATCCAGGGATCCGGCTTCAGGCGGTGAGTGCCTGCTCTACACCATTGTTCTGGTGGGTGCTGCTCCGGCCGCTCAACTGACCGGAAATACGCCGCGCGCATTGGATCACCTTGGCGGCGATCTCTTCCTTGCGGCTGTTCCAGTCACGCTGCTTCAGGCTGGTGACGCTGATGGCGCCGGCCGGCCGGCCGTTGCGATCGAGGACGCAGGCACCGATACAGGCAACACCCTCGGTATCCTCTTCATCGTCGACGGCATAGCCGCGCTCGGCGACTTCGGTCAATTGATGCATCAACTGGGCGACATCGGTGATGGTATGCGGGGTGCGCTGCGGCAGTTCGAACTGGTTGAGGATATGCTCCGCCTCATTGGCCGGCAGTGCCGCCAGCATGGCCTTGCCAACCGCCGAGCAATGCGGCAGTTCGCGGCGACCGAGGGCGGCATCGAACCGCACGGCGCCCGGCGCATCGACGCGGCCGATAACGACGGCGTGGCCGTCATCGAGAATGGCGACCCGCGAGGTCATGCCGAGCTCGTTGGTCAGCAGGCGCAGCTCCGGCAGTGCGACATCGGTCAGAACCGTATTGGCGACCGCCAGGTCGCCGAGGCGCGCCAGCATCATGCCGAGGCGATAGCGCCGGTTGCTGCCTTCGCCGAAATCGACAATGAAGCCGTGGGCCAGCAGGGTCTGCAGGATGGCATAGGCGGCAGCCTTGGAGAGAGAGAGGTCACGAGCAAGGTCGGTCAGGCGCGCCCCTTCGCGGCCCTGATTGGCGACCAGTTCCAACAGATCAAGGGCGCGGCCGACGCTCTGTACCCGATAGCGTTCGTCCAGGGCCGGGACCGGCCGGCTGGCCTTGCCAGTTTCCTTGCGTGTGAGGCGGCGTGTGATCGTCGTCTTCTGCTTCATGATCTATCTCATTCCCAGATCTGCTGATGTTTAACCATAGTGTCTATTTGGTCAGACTGGCTTGATCGATATCAATACGCATCTGATTGACAAAGCGATCAAATTTGCCCCTAATGTAATCGTGTATACGAAACATAGTTTCGTATTACCAAACATGCAAGGATTTTCTTCTGTGAGTGGACAAAAAGGCAAGTGGCGTTCCAGCGCCTGGTTCGGTGGCGAAGGCAAGAATGCCTTCATGCATCGCAGCTGGATGAAGAACCAGGGTTTCCCGTCGGATGTGTTCGATGGCCGGCCGGTGATTGGCATCTGCAATACCTGGTCGGAACTGACGCCTTGCAACGCGCATCTGCGCGATCTTGCTGAACATGTAAAGCGCGGTGTCTACGAGGCCGGCGGCCTGCCGCTGGAATTCCCGGTGATGTCGCTGGGTGAATCCAATCTGCGGCCGACGGCGATGCTGTTCCGCAATCTTGCCAGCATGGATGTCGAGGAATCAATCCGCGGCAATCCGATGGATGGGGTGATCCTGCTGGTCGGCTGCGACAAGACCACGCCGGCGCTGATGATGGGCGCCGCCAGCTGCGATCTGCCGACCATCGTCGTCTCCGGCGGCCCGATGCTGAACGGCAATTTCCGTGGCCAGCAAATTGGCTCCGGCACCCATGTCTGGAAATTCTACGAGGACGTCAAGGCCGGCCGCATGTCGGTGCCGGATTTCCTCGCCGCCGAACAGGGGCAAAGCCGCTCCGCCGGCAGCTGCATGACCATGGGCACGGCCTCGACCATGGCCAGCATGGTGGAAGTGCTGGGCATCGGCCTGCCCGACAATGCCGCCATTCCCGCTGTCGATTCACGCCGCAATGTGCTGGGGCAACTCGCCGGCCGCCGCATCGTCGATCTCGTGAAGGAGGATGTGCGGATGTCGCAGATCCTCACCAAGCAGGCTTTCGAGAACGCCATCCGCGTCAATGGGGCGATTGGCGGCTCGACCAATGCCGTGATCCATCTCATCGCCGTTGCCGGCCGCCTTGGCGTCGATCTCAATCTTGAGGATTGGGACCGCTTGGGCCGCGACGTGCCAACCATCGTCGACCTGATGCCCTCGGGCCGCTTCCTGATGGAAGACTTTTACTATGCCGGCGGCCTGAAGGCGGTGATGCGGGTATTGGCCGAAAGCGGCCGCCTGCACAAGGACGCGATGACGGTGACCGGCGAGACCATCGGTGCCATTTGCAGCGACGCCCCGAATTACAATAACGACGTCATCCGTGCCCTCGATAATCCGTTGACGCCGCAAGGCGGCATCGTCGTCCTGCGCGGCAATTTGGTACCCAATGGCGCGGTGATCAAGCCCTCGGCGGCGACGCCGGAACTGATGCAGCATCGCGGCAAGGCGGTGGTCTTCGAGAATATCGAGCACTATCACCAGCGGGTCGATGACCCGGCGCTCGATATCGATGCGAATTCGGTGATGGTGCTGAAGAATTGTGGCCCCAAGGGTTATCCCGGCATGGCCGAGGTCGGCAACATGCCGCTGCCGGCGAAGCTGCTGAAGCAGGGCGTCACCGATATGGTGCGCATCTCCGACGCGCGCATGAGCGGCACCGCCTATGGCACCGTGGTGCTGCATGCGGCACCCGAAGCGGCGGCAGGCGGGACTTTGGCCCTGGTCCAGGACGGCGATATGATCGAGCTCGATGTCGCCAACCGGCGCCTCCACCTCGAAGTCAGCGATGCTGAACTGGCGAAGCGCAAGGCCGCCTGGCAGCCACCGGTCTCGACCGGCGATACAGGCTATG
>DATMUQ010000358.1:0-3228 GCA_035563795.1 Terriglobales bacterium
CGGCGTCTTCTCCGACCAATGGCTGGAACCGATCGCCCGCGTGCTCAGCAATCTCGGCACCGAGCATGCCTGGGTCGTCCATGGCAGCGACGGCCTCGACGAAATCACCATCACTGGCCCGACCGAGATCTGCGAATTGAAGAACGGCGAACTCCGCCGCTTCCGCCTGTCGCCGGCTGAGCTCGGCCTGCCGCTGGGTACCGCTGCCGAAATTCGCGGCGGTGAACCGGAGCAGAATGCGGCCGCGTTGCGCGAGCTGCTGGATGGCAAGACCGGGGCCTATCGCAATATCGTCTTGATGAATGCCGCCGGCGCCCTGGTGGTGGCTGGTGCCGCGCCGGACTTCACAACCGGTGCAAAGATGGCAGCGGAATCGATCGATTTCGGTCACGCCCGCGCCAAACTGGAACAATTGATCGCCGTTACCAATGCGGCACAGGTGGCCTCATGAGTGACGTGCTGACGAAAATCTGCGATGACAAGCGGCAGCATATCGCCGCCAGCAAGCAGCAGCGCTCATATCAAAGCGTGGCAACCGCCGCCGCCGCCCGCAACCGCGCCGACCCGCCGCGTGGCTTCATTGCCGCCATCAAGCGCAGCATCGATAGTGGTGCCTATGCCCTGATCGCCGAGGTCAAGAAGGCCTCGCCGTCAAAGGGCCTGATCCGCGCCGATTTCGATCCGCCGTCTTTGGCGAAGGCCTATCAGGCCGGCGGCGCCAGCTGCCTGTCGGTGCTGACCGACCAGCCGTATTTCCAGGGCGATGACAGCTATCTCGAAGCAGCGCGTGCCGTCGTCAATCTGCCGGTGCTGCGCAAGGATTTCATGCTCGACACCTATCAAGTCGTCGAGGCACGGGCGATCGGCGCCGATTGCATTTTGCTGATCATGGCGGCCTTGAGCGACGGTGAAGCAGCGGAACTGGAAGCGGCGGCGACCGAACTCGGCCTCGATGTTCTGGTCGAGGTGCATGATGCGCCGGAGATGGAGCGGGCGTTGAAGCTCCGCTCACCGCTGATCGGCGTCAACAATCGCAATCTCAAGACCCTGGCGATCGATCTCGCGACCACCGAGCAACTGGCGCGCATGCTGCCCAAGGATCGCATTCTGGTGGCGGAAAGCGGGCTCTATACCACGGCCGATCTTGAGCGCATGGAACAGGTCGGTGCCCGCTGCTTCCTGGTCGGCGAATCCCTGATGCGGCAGGCCGATATCAGTGCCGCCACACGCAGCCTGCTCGGCCATCACGCGCCGCAATATGGCAGCGCTGCCTGAACAAGACATTTCGATGAGATGGACGAGATGAGCGGTTTCACGCATTTCGATGCCGATGGCAAAGCACGCATGGTCGATGTTTCCGAAAAGGCGGAGACTGAGCGCGTCGCCACGGCCAAGGGCCGCATCCGCATGCAGCCGGCGACCATGGCGCTGATCCGCGAGGGCGGCGTCAAGAAAGGCGATGTCCTGTCGGTGGCACGGCTTGCCGGCATCATGGGCGCGAAGCGCACGCCCGATCTCATCCCGCTCTGTCATCCGCTTGCTTTGACCTCGGTAAAGGTCGATCTGGCGCTCGATGAAAACGAGCCGGCGATCGATATCACCGCCACCTGCAAACTGGTGGGCCGCACCGGCGTCGAGATGGAGGCCCTGACAGCGGTCAGTGTCGCCGCCCTCACCGTCTACGACATGTGCAAGGCGGTCGATCGCGGCATGGTGATCGGCGATATCCGATTGGTCCAGAAAAGCGGCGGCAAGTCCGGCGATTATGAGGCGGCCTGATGCTGCCGGTCGCTGAAGCACGCGCCCGCATCCTGGCGGCATTCACCCCCTTGGGCAGCGAAACCGTGGGGCTGGAAGCGGCCCACGGCCGCGTCCTGGCGGCACCTGTCACCGCCCGCCTGACCCAACCGGCCAAGGCGGTCTCGGCCATGGACGGCTATGCGGTGCACAGCTCCGACCTTGCCGATGGCCGGGCCGCCGCCGGTATCGATCTCACCATCGCTTTCGAAGTTGCCGCCGGGCATCCGCCGCAACGACCGCTGGTTGCCGGCGAATGCGCCCGCATCTTCACCGGCGGCATGCTGCCGGATGCGGCAGACAGCATCGTGATCCAGGAGAACAGCCAGCCGGATGGCGCCGGCAAGGTCCGCCTGACCGATGAGCGTTTCCGACCCGGCCAGCATGTGCGGCGCGCCGGCCTCGACTTCGCGGCCGGCGATGAAGGGCTTTCCGTTGGCCGCTGTTTGACTGCGCGCGATATCGGCTTTGCGGCGGCCATGAACTGGCCCTGGCTGACAGTGGTCCGCCGGCCACGCATTGCTGTGCTTTCCACCGGCGACGAGCTGGTCAATCCCGGCGAACAGCTGACGCCGGGCAAGATCATGGCCTCGAACGGCTTTGCCGTCTGCGCCCTGTTGCGGACCAGCGGGGCCGAGGTCATCAATCTCGGCAATGCACCAGATAACGTTGAACAGATCGCCGCCATGGTCGAGACCGCCAAGGGTGCCGACCTGCTGGTGACGATCGGCGGTGCCTCGGTGGGCGACCACGACCTCGTGCAGCGCGTGCTGAAACAGAAAGGTGTCGCGCTCGATTTCTGGAAGATCGCCATGCGCCCCGGGAAGCCGGTGATGTTCGGCCGCCTGGGTGACCTGAATGTCATCGGCCTCCCAGGCAATCCCACCTCGGCACTGGTCACCAGCCTGCTCTTCGTGCGCCCGGCGATTGCCTGCATGCTTGGCCAGGATACCAGCGAACGGCTCGACCCGGCAGTGCTGGGCCGCGATCTCGCCGCCAATGACCAGCGGCAGGATTACCTGCGCGCCACCTTGGAACGCTCCCCCTCAGGCGAGGACATCGCAACGCCGTTTCCGATCCAGGACAGTTCGATGATGAGTCTGCTCGCCAAGGCCGATGCCCTGGTGATCCGGGCGCCCCACGCATCCGCTGCCAAAGCCGGCGACCGGGTGGAGATCATCCGCCTGCACGGCGGAGTTGTCAGTCTCTAAAGCCCCTGCCCGGTTAACGGGCTTGACCAGCCGCCAGAACTAAACTAGAACATACAACATGTTGTTGGTTTGTTCTTTGCCACACCGATCCAGATCACTGGCGGGATGGCTGGCCTGGAACCCAAAGTGAGGGATGGCGCCCTATGCTGACGAAAAAGCAACGCGAACTGCTGCAATTCATCCAGGAAAGGCTGGCTGATAACGGCATCTCGCCCTCCTT
>DATMUQ010000359.1:0-4599 GCA_035563795.1 Terriglobales bacterium
TTTCGGGGGAGGGTGAGGGAGGGGGCTGTTTGCGTGAAAGACTGCCAAAAGTGCCCGAACATCACACCGCCTCCTTCAGCAGCGCCAAAGCGGCACGCAGATCGAGGCGGCCGTCATAGATGGCGCGGCCGGAGATGACGCCGCTGATGCCGCCGCCTCTGCCGCGCGTCGTCGGCGCCACCTGCATCAGGCTGACGAGATCCTGCAGGTTGGAGACACCGCCGGAGGCAATCACCGGGATCGACAAGGCAGAAGCGAGTTCCGCCGTCGCGGCGATATTGGCGCCCTGCAGCAGGCCGTCGCGGTCGATATCGGTGTAGATCACCGTGGCAACGCCGGCATCCTCGAACTTGCGGGCGAGATCGAGGGCGGTGATATCGGCCGTCTCGGCCCAGCCCTCGACGGCGACGCGGCCGCCCTTGGCATCGATGCCGACGGCGATCTTGCCCGGGAAGGCTTTTGCTGCTTCCCGCACCAGCGCCGGATTCTTCAAGGCAACGGTGCCGAGGATGATGCGGGCAATGCCCTTCTCCAGCCACATCTCGATCCGCGCCATGTCGCGGATGCCGCCGCCCAACTGGCAGGGCAGCTTGACCGCCTTCAGGATCGCCTCGACCGCCGCGGCATTGACCGGCTGGCCGGCGAAGGCGCCGTCAAGATCGACGAGATGCAGCCACTCGGCACCAGCCTCGGCGAATTGCCGCGCCTGGTCGGCCGGATTGGTGTTGAAGACGGTCGCCTGTTCCATATCGCCCTGCTTGAGGCGGACGCATTGCCCGCCCTTGAGGTCGATCGCCGGATAGAGAATGAGGTTCTGCATCATCTAACTCTGGTTCTGTCTCATCGCGCGATGCGCCCGAGCCCGCGCCGCGGAATACACGGACGCGCTATTTCACGGATGCCAGGCGAGAAAATTCGCCAGCAGCTGCAGGCCGACCTTCTGGCTCTTCTCCGGATGGAACTGCACGCCGACGAGATTGTCGCGGCCGATCACCGCCGTTACCTCACCGCCGTAATCCACCGTCGCCAGCACCGATGCCGGATCATCGGCGATGAAGTGGTAAGAATGAACGAAATAGCCGTGATCGCCACTGGCAAGTCCGGCGAAGATCGGATGCTGGTGCTTGAGCACCAGGTTGTTCCAGCCCATCTGCGGAATTTTCAGATTGGCGTCATCCGGCGTCAGCTTGACGACCTTGCCCTTGATCCAGTCGAGGCCGGGATGGGTGCCGTATTCGACCCCCACCGTCGCCATCAGCTGCATGCCGACACAGATGCCGAGGAACGGCCGGCCCTTCTCGATGACGCTCTCGGTCAGCGCTTCGACAACACCCGGCCGGCTTTCGAGCCCGCGCTTGCAATCGGCGAAGGCACCGACACCCGGCAGCACCAGGCGATCGGCGGCACGGATGGCCGCGGGATCGTCGCTGACGACCACCGGTCCCGCCTTGCTGTCGGCCGCGGCGACCGCCAGGGCCTTGGCGGCCGAGCGCAGATTACCGGCGCCGTAATCGATGACGATGGTGGTCACGTTTGTTGCTCCACCAACTCCATCAGCTCAGCGAGCCGCCGAGCACGCCCTTGGTCGAGGGGACGGCATCGGATTTCCGCGGATCGATCTCCACCGCCTGGCGCAAGGCACGGGCGAGGGCCTTGTAGCAGCTCTCGACGATATGATGATTGTTCTCGCCGTAGAGATTCTCGACATGGAGTGTCAGGCCGGCACTTTGTGCAAAAGCCTGGAACCATTCCTTGAACAGCTCGGTATCCATCTCGCCGAGCTTGGGGCGCGAGAAATTGACCTTCCAGATGAGATAGGGCCGGTTCGAGGCATCGAGCGCCACCCGGGTCAGGGTCTCATCCATCGGGATGGTCGCCTCGCCATAGCGGTTGATGCCGACCCGCGCGCCCAGCGCCTTGGAGACCGCCTCGCCGATGGCGATGCCGGTATCCTCGGTGGTGTGGTGGTAATCGATATGGAGGTCGCCCTTGGCCTCGACCTTGAGGTCGATCAGGCTGTGGCGCGCCAGCTGGTCCAGCATATGGTCGAGGAAGCCGATGCCGGTCGAGATCACCGACTGGCCGCTGCCATCGAGATCGACGCTGACGCTGATCGAGGTTTCCTTGGTCTTGCGGCTGACACTGGCCTGTCGTTTCGACGAAGCGGTGCCGGCCGGGATCGATTTGCTGCTCTGGTCGTTCATCTGGCGTCCTTTGCCTGCCGACGGGCGCCTCCCGGGGCTTTTCCTGGGAAATCGGTCCCGACAGGTCCGCAATCGAAAAGTCACGTGTTTCTAACAATACCGGCCCGGCAAGGCCAGCGCTTTGACCCTATCGTCACCCGGTCTAATCTGGGATTTAATCCAGTTCTGGCCCGGCTGCGACCCAATTACCCGCCACCGCAACCTGCTTGAACCCGTTAACGCAATCGCCTATCTGAGCGTCATGTCATACGATCCAGCTCTCTCGCCCGGCCAAAATCCCCATGGCCTGGCACCTTGGCACGGCACGACCATTCTGCTGGTGCGCAAGGACGACAATGTCGTGATCGCCGGCGACGGCCAGGTCACGGTCGGCAATACCGTCATGAAATCCAATGCCCGCAAGTTGCGGCGGATCGGCAAGGATAACGGCGTCATCGCCGGTTTCGCCGGGGCGACCGCCGATGCCTTCACCCTGTTCGAGCGGCTGGAAGCCAAGCTGGAGCAGCATCCGGGGCAGCTGACCCGGGCCTGTGTCGAGCTCGCCAAGGATTGGCGCACCGACCGGTATCTGCGCCGCCTGGAAGCCATGATGGCCGTCGCCGACCGCAAGGTCAGCCTGGTCCTGACCGGCAATGGCGATGTGCTGGAGCCCGAGGACGGGCTGATCGGCATCGGTTCCGGCGGCTCCTTCGCACTGGCCGCCGCCCGCGCTCTGGTCGATGTCGAGGGCATGGATGCGGAGGCGATCTGCCGCAAGGCGATGAAGATCGCCGGCGATATCTGCATCTATACCAACCACAACGTCATTTTCGAGAAGCTCTGACCGCAAGACGCTTTGGCGCTGGCTTGACCGGCAACGCCTGTTTGTTTGACCCGGTACTGCTGAGAGGCGTGCCGGGTGACGGAGATATTGATGACCGAACCCGCATATTCTGCCCCCAAGAGTGCCCCCGAGGATGAAGGTACCAGCACGGCTGGTAGCCTGACACCGCGCGAGATCGTTTCCGAGCTCGACCGCTTCATCATCGGCCAGCACGATGCCAAGCGCGCCGTTGCCATTGCGTTGCGCAACCGCTGGCGCCGCCAGCAGCTCGCGCCGGAGATGCGCGAGGAGGTGACGCCGAAGAACATCCTGATGATCGGCCCGACCGGCGTCGGCAAGACCGAGATTGCCCGCCGCCTCGCCAAGCTCGCCGACGCGCCCTTCCTCAAGGTCGAGGCCACCAAGTTCACCGAGGTCGGCTATGTCGGCCGCGATGTCGAACAGATCATCCGCGATCTCATTGAGATCGCCATTTCCATGACCAAGGAGCGCATGCGCCGCCAAGTCCAGGCCAAGGCGGAAGTGCTGGCGGAAGAGCGGGTGCTCGATGCTTTGGTGGGCGAGAACGCCACCGCGGAGACCCGCGCCAAGTTCCGCAAGATGCTGCGCCAGGGCGAGCTCGATGACCGCGAGATCGAATTGCAGGTCAAGGATACCGGCAATCTTTCGATGCCGACCATCGACGTTCCCGGCATGCCGGGCGCCAGCATGGGCATGATCAACCTGAATGACGTGCTGGGCCAGGCCTTCGGCGGCGGCAAGCAGAAGACCCGCCGCATGACGGTCAAGGAAAGCCATGCCGTGCTGATGGACGAGGAAAGCGACAAGCTCCTGGACCAGGAAAAGGTAGTGCGCAACGCCATCCAGGTGGTGGAGCAGAACGGCATCGTCTTCATCGACGAGATCGACAAGATCTGCGCCCGCTCGGAACGGGCCGGCGCCGATGTCAGCCGCGAAGGCGTGCAACGCGATCTCTTGCCCCTGATCGAGGGAACCCAGGTCTCGACGAAATATGGCCCGGTGAAGACCGACCATGTGCTGTTCATCGCCTCGGGTGCTTTCCATATCGCCAAGCCCAGCGACCTCCTGCCGGAACTGCAGGGCCGCCTGCCGATCCGTGTCGAATTGAAGGCGCTGACCCGCGAGGACATGAAGCGCATCCTGGTGGAGCCGGAAGCGAGCCTGATCAAGCAATATGTGGCTTTGCTCGGCACCGAGGATCTCACCATCACCTTCACCGATGATGCGATCGACGCGCTGGCCGACCTCGCCACCGATATCAACGGCTCGGTCGAGAATATCGGTGCGCGGCGCCTGCAAACGGTGATGGAACGGCTGCTGGAGGAAGTGAGCTTCACCGCCAGCGAAATGTCCGGCCGCAGCGTCAATATCGACGCTGCCTATGTGAACGACAAGGTCGCCAGCCTCGCCAAGAACACCGATCTCAGCAAGTTCATCCTGTAAGTTTGGCCGAGCGTCCATTGGGTGACCCCCTCCCTAACCCTCCCCCGTCTCGGGGGAGGGAAAAGGATAGGGACGTCAAAAGTCAGCCGCAGGCTGTTCGGCTTATTT
>DATMUQ010000360.1:0-4483 GCA_035563795.1 Terriglobales bacterium
AAAAAGGGCGTTGCCGTCGCCGGCAACGCCCCTGGAGATTCTTCTGACGTGAAGCAGATCAGCCGAAACGGCCGGTAATGTAATCCTGGGTACGGCTTTCCGTCGGATTGGTGAAGATCCGCTCGGTATCGCCGTATTCCACCAGCTCGCCCAGATACATGAAGGCGGTATAGGATGACGAACGGGCCGCCTGCTGCATGTTATGGGTGACGATGGCGATGGTGTAATCGGTGGTGAGCTCGCTGATCAGCTCTTCGATCTTCGAGGTGGAGATCGGATCCAGCGCCGAGCAGGGCTCGTCGAGCAGGATCACTTCCGGCTTCACAGCGATGGTGCGGGCGATGCACAGACGCTGCTGCTGACCACCGGAAAGGCCGAGACCGCTGGTATGCAGCTTGTCCTTGACCTCGTTCCACAGGGCGGCACGGCGCAGCGAGGATTCCACCCGCTCGTCGAGCTCGGCACGGCCGGCCTTCTCATAGAGGCGAATGCCGAAGGCGATGTTCTCATAGATCGTCATCGGGAACGGCGTCGGCTTCTGGAACACCATGCCGATCTTCGAGCGCAGCAGGTTGAGGTCCTGGCCCGGGGCGAGAATATTCTCGCCATCGAGCAGCACCTCGCCTTCGATGCGCTGGTTCGGATAGAGGTCATAGATGCGGTTCAGGATGCGCAGCAAGGTCGACTTGCCGCAGCCCGACGGGCCGATGAAGGCCGTGACCTTGTTCTCATAGAGCGGCAGCGTGATGCCCTTGAGGGCCAGCTTGTCGCCGTAGAAGAAACGCAGGTTCTTGATCTCAACCTTGGTCTTCGGGGTCGGAGCGGCATTCGGAAGCGGTGCCATGATGCTGTCTTCCTTGTTTCTTAAGAGGTCTTCTGAGAACGCGCGACAAGCACGCGGGCGCCGATATTGAGCGCCAAGACGGAGAAGGTGATGATCAGCGCGCCGGTCCAGGCCAGTTGCTGCCATTCCTCATAGGGGCTGAGGGCGAACTGGAAAATCGTCACCGGCATATTGGCCATCGGCGCATTCATGTTCCAGCTCCAGAACTGATTGTTCAGGGCTGTGAACAGCAGCGGCGCAGTTTCGCCGCTGATGCGGGCAACGGCCAGCAGGATGCCCGTCAACATGCCGGAGCGGGCCGCCCGATAGGCGATCTGCCAGATCATCAAGGCACGCGGCGCACCGAGGGCCGAGGCCGCTTCGCGCAGGGCATTGGGGATCAGCAGCAGCATATCCTCGGTGGTACGCAGCACGACGGGGATGACGATGATCGCCAGCGCCACCGAGCCGGCCCAGGCCGAGAAATGCCCCATCCACACCACCATGACCTCATAGACGAAGAGGCCGATGATGATCGAGGGGGCGCTGAGCAGGATGTCATTGATGAAACGCACGACCTTGGTGAGCTTGTCGTGGCGGCCGTATTCGGCCATGTAGGTCCCTGCCATGACGCCGATCGGAGCGCCGATCGCCACGCCAATGACAGTCATGATCAGCGTACCGGCGAGGGCATTCAACAGACCACCGTCGCTGCCCGGCGGCGGCGTCATCTCGGTGAAGACCTTCAGGTTCAGACCGGCGAGGCCGTTATAGAGCAGCGTGCCCAGGATCAGGAACAGCCAGCACAGGCCGAACAGGGTCGTGCCGATCGACGCGCCGACCGCGATCTGGTTTGCCAGCTTCCGTCTTGCATAGCGTTGCATGATCAACCGGCTTTCTTTTCCAGGCGCATCAGCATGAGACGCGCCGCGGCGAGAACGATGAAGGTGATGAAGAAGAGGATGAGGCCGAGGGCGATCAGCGACGAGGTATAGGTATCGCCAACAGCTTCGGAAAACTCATTGGCGATGGTCGCCGAGATCGTCGTGCCCGGGGCAAGAACGGAAGAACTGACCCGATGCGCGTTACCGATCACGAAGGTCACCGCCATGGTCTCGCCGAGCGCACGACCGAGGCCCAGCATGACGCCGCCGATCACACCCGTCCGAGTGTAAGGAATGACGATGTTGCGGATCACTTCCCAGCGCGTGCAGCCGATCCCGTAAGCCGCTTCCTTCAACATCGGCGGCACGGTCTCAAAGACGTCGCGCGCGATCGAGGTGATGAAAGGCAGGACCATGATGGTCAGGACCAGGCTGGCGGTCAGCACGCCGATACCGAAGGGCGGTCCGGCGAAGAGATTGTTCAGTCCCGGCACGTGATGAAAGGTCGCAATCAGCCAGGGCTGCAAGGTGCGCTGGAGAACCGGCGCGAAGACAAACAGACCCCAGATGCCATAAATGATGCTGGGAATGCCGGCCAGCAGTTCCACGGCGATGCCGATCGGGCGGCGCAGAATGGGCGGGCAGATTTCGGTGAGGAAAACAGCGATGCCGAGGCTGACGGGGACGCCGATGAGCATGGCGATGAACGCCGTCACCAGGGTACCATAGACCGGCGCAAGCGCACCGAACTGCTCGGTCACCGGGTTCCAGACCTCTGCGGTCAGGAAACCAAAACCGAATTTACTGAGAGCCGGCCAGGCGCCGACCACCAGCGACACCATCACCCCGCCGAGCAGCACCAGCACAGCGATCGCCGAGGCACGGGTCATGGCACGGAAGATAACGTCATTGAGGCGCTGGCGACGCAGCGCTGTCGATTTCTGGTTCGCAGCTGTTTCGGCTGTATTTGCCGTTATCGTCATTTCAGTCATGCCGCCACTGATGCCCCTGACATGAGGAACAAAATGAGGGCCGGCGTCAAGCCGACCCTCACCTTTTACAAGCTTACTTCTTCAGAACGGGGCTGCCGGAGGCATCCTTGATCTTGTCGGCCCAGGTCTGTTCGACCATGGCAACGACTTCCGGCGGCATCGGGACATAGTCCAGCTGCGAGGCCAGATCGCTACCATTCTTATAGGCCCAGTCGAAGAAGGTCAGCGCGGTCTTGGCCGCATCCACATCGTCGGGCTTCTGGTACATCAGGATGAAGCTGGCGCCGGTGATCGGCCAGCTTTCCGCACCCGGCTGGTTCGTCAGGATGACGTAATAGCCAGAGGCATTCTTCCAATCGGCATTCGAGGCCGCAGCCTGGAAGGCCTTGGCCGTCGGGTCAACGGCCTTGCCGGCCTTGTTGACGAGCTTCAGGTAGGTCAGCTTGTTCTGCTTCACATAAGCATATTCGATGTAGCCAATGGCGCCATCGGTCTGCTTCACCATGTTGGCGACGCCTTCGTTACCCTTGGCGCCGATACCGGCCGGCCACTGCACCGAAGCATCCGCACCGACCTTGCTCTTGAAATCGTCGCTGACGCTCGAGAGATAGGTGGTGAAGAGGAAATTGGTGCCCGATCCGTCGGAACGATAGACCGGCGCGATCGCCGTATCCGGCAGCTTGATCATCGGGTTGAGGCGCTGGATCGCCGGATCATTCCACTTGGTCACTTCGCCCATATAGATCTTGGCGAGGGTCGGACCGTCGATCACGAGATCGCCCGGATTGATGCCCTGAAGATTGATCGACGGAACGACGCCGCCCATGATCATCGGCCACTGCACGAGACCCGAGGCATCCAGTTCTTCCGACTTCAACGGCTTGTCGGAAGCACCGAAAGTCACCGTCTTCGCCTTGATCTGCTTGATGCCGCCGCCGGAACCGATCGACTGATAGTTCAGGCCGACACCGGTCTGCGTCTTATAGGCATCCGCCCACTTCGAGTAGACGGGGAACGGGAAGGTGGCACCCGCACCGGAGATGTCGCCAGCCGAAGCGGCGGAAAGGCCGATCGTCGTGGCCAGGCCCAAGCTAGCCGCACCGATCAACAAGCGTTTCAGAATAGTCACCGAGATGTCTCCCTCATTGCTGTTCAAGACCCGGAATCGGTCGAACAGCCGGGAATTTAGTTCGGTATCGTTGCTCTTTTGTGACAGCCGCTCGTTAATATTCGAAACAATTAACCAGCTGTATACGCGGATGGCAGGGCACACCCTATAATGTGCAAGGAAGACGTAAGGTTAGGGGATCACCGCACCAGGGCGTCACCGATTGGACGCGAAAATGTCATATTCCTTCACTGTCTGCGCCGGCCAAATTCACAAAAGCCGCCAGGAAGACACAAACGGCAATAGCTGTATAGGAAATTATTCCACAACAATCTGATGGGCGAAAGCCTTGCCGTCCGTCAGCGTCACGCGGCGGAATCCCAGCAGCTTCATGAGGTCGAAGAACGTCGCCTCTTCCGGGTGGGTGGTCTGCTGGAAAAAATTGGTGGCGCGGGCGACTGAGGTCAGCGTCGCCAGCAGTGCCCGGGCGCGATAGACCGTATCGAGCTGGCCATCCGACAGGCCGACGATGATCAATTTATCCGACTGCGTGCCCTTGGCAAAAATCGCATAGGCCGGCGCGTATTGGCCGCCGAGCAGCTGCTTGGTCAGGCCGATAACAAAAGCCTGACGTCGGACCTTGTCGCTATCCGGCAGGGTCGGCGCCGAGGAGACA
>DATMUQ010000361.1:0-2938 GCA_035563795.1 Terriglobales bacterium
CCCGCCGAGATGGCGGAAGCGGTGGATCCCGCCCAGGAGATGATTGAGGCCGTCGAGGAAGATGTCGAGGCCGAGGGCGGCGAGACCGCCGAGGACATGCCGGAAGATATCGGCGCTTTGTCGATGAACGGTCATCGTGATTTCGTCACCGATGCCGATGAAATCGTGGCCAATGAAGCCCAGGCCAGTGAACTCGAGGCCAGCGAAGCTGAAGCCCATGAGGTTGAAGAAGCGGTGCCGACAGTTGTTGCCGAAGTAAAGGCGCAGCCGCTCAACATGCATCAGGATGAGACGCTGGTAACGGCCCTGCTCGATGCCGAAAAGGCGCTGATCGAAGCCGGCGCCAGCGGCGTTGCCAATGCGAACTCGCCGGTGGCGGAAATCATCCGCCGCATCAGCCTGCGCACCCGGGAATTCTCGGAAGCCTCCGGCGTCTGATATCTTGCCGGCGCGCTAGCGCACGACGCACTAGGCCCCGCAATCCCAAGCTTGTTCAGAAGGCGATATTGTCGGCGCAGTAAGCGCCGGCTACCTGCATTTCGTGGCAAATCTCTTTCAAGGCCCGGCTATCGGCACCGGTGCCATAGAGGCGCAGCACATGCCCCTTGCCCGGTACGTCAACCGCGACATAGAGCGGCTGCAACGGCGCCAGTTCGCGATAATTCTTGCTGAGGATCTGCCAGCCACGTTGTGCCGAGGCGATCTCACGATAGCTGGCGAGATGAATGGCCGTGCCATTGACCGGCGTCTTGTCCACGGCCTGGGCCGGCTGCACCGATGGCGCGTTGTCAGGCGATGGCGCCGGTCCGGCGGCGATCGGTTGCGTGATCGCCGCCTGTGCAATCGTTGGCTGCGCAATCGTCGGCTGGGCGACCTTCGACGGGACAGTGACGGGCTGGGCGATCACCGGTTGAGCGGTTGCCGGCGCTGCAGCGGTCGTCGCCGGATGCGCCGCCTGGCTGGCATTCACTGTCGGCTGCAATGGTGCGGGAGCGGCGGCAGGCTTCTGGACCACGGCCTGTTTCGATGGACCAAGCTGCAGCGGCGCATATTTCTGCTTGGTCTCGGCCTCGCCGGCAATCTTCGCCGCATCGGCGGCCTGGCGGAGATCAGCCTTTTGCGTGACCGGCTGGTCGCTGCAGGCGGCAAGCAGCAAGAGTGTCAGCGGCAGAGCTGCGGAGACTGTCCGTCGCATGGGCGCCCCTATTTCGCCACCAGGCAATCGGTGTTCTGAATATGCAGGGACTTGGCAAGCGGCGCATCCGGGTCACGGTCGGTGATCAGGCAGGCCAGCTTGCCGACATGTTCGACGGGGAATGGCTGCATGCGGCCGATCTTGCTGTGATCGCAGAGCAGGATCGGACGGTCGGCCGCCAGGATCATGCGGCCATGAAGCTCGGCAACGTCGCGGTGATAGTCGCTGAGCACGACACCCCCCTGCACCCCGCCAAGAATGCTGCTTTGCGCGCCGGCATCCTGCGTATCGCCGGCGGCACAGAGACCATTGACGCTGATGAAGGCAAGTTCCGCGTGATAGCGCTCCAGCATGCGGGTCGCGTCCCAGCCGGCCGTCATATCCTCATAGGGCTGAATCTCACCGCCCAGCAGGTAGATGCGATTGTTGTTACGGCGCCAGAGACGCTGCGCCACCCGCAGGCTGTTGGTATAGACGGTCAGTGACCGGCGCTCATCCAGAGCTTCGACCAGCGGCCAGGTGGTGCTGCCGGAATCGATGATCAGGCTGGCCCCGTCGGTGACAAGCTGAGCCGCCCGGCGTCCGATCACTTCCTTCTCGTGGCTGTTGACCACCAGCCGGTCAGCGATGTCGGGCTCGTTCGGCGCCATGACGACCGCGCCGCCATGGGTCTGCCGCAGCAATTCCTTGGTCGCCAGCAATTTCAGATCGCGGCGAATGGTCTCGCGTGACGCGCCCAGGACCCGTGCCAGATCGGCGATCGACACCGATCCTTCCTGGTCCAATCGCTTGAGAATGAAATTCTGCCGCGCCTCGGCTAACACGACTCGCCCCACCCTGTCTCGGTGCCCATGAAGCTGCCTGCCGCCTCGCCAAAGGTCAAGCCTTCGGGAAAATTTTCCAGCCCGGACAACGAGTTGCAGCGCAATAGCCGGGTTTTTGGCCCAAAATCGCGGCATCCCTCATGTCACCGGTGCGACGGTTGACGGCTGCTGGCGGAGCCATTAGCTTTTACGCATGATCAATCAGCTGCTCCTGGCGCGCCTGACGCGAATTAGCAGCCGGATCGTCCTCGGGCGTCCGGTTGCTTTGTCGCGTCTTGCTGCAGAAATGAGAGCTGTTGATCATGTCCTCTTTGAAAGCCGTCTCGGCTGACTCTGTCGCCCCGGATCGATCCGTGGGCGCCCTTTCCCCTTTCCATCCTGTCACCACATCGGCTTCCGCTGCATCGACTTCTGCCGTGCACTGTTTCTCGGTGCGCGCCGATCTCGATCCGGGCCTGCTACCGCGCTTGCTGGAGCCCTTTGCCAAGCGCGGCCTCTGGCCATCCAAGTTTTATAGCCAGGCGCTGAGCAGCGATCTGCCCGGACAGCCGCCAGAAGCCGTGATCGACATCCAGGTCGCAGGGCTGGATTGCGTAACCAGCGATCACATCGCCATGCAGTTTCGCGGTATCGTCGGCGTCCAATCGGTTCTGACCAGCCTGCGCGCCGCTGCCGATTAGCGCTCGCAGACCCGGGCGAAGAAACCGAAGATTTCTGCCAGGGGAGAGATGATGCAGAATACGCCGACATCAGCGACCATTCGCGGCGAGGATGTGCCACGCGAGGATTGGGACCGCGCGCCCTGGAACCGCTGGAGCTTCCAGCATGTCCGCGAGATCGTGCCGACCACCACGGTCTGGCGCGGACCGGGGCCAGTCTCGTCCCTTCCCCGCAACCTGCAGGCGATCGATGCAATTTC
>DATMUQ010000362.1:0-2759 GCA_035563795.1 Terriglobales bacterium
CGACGAAGCCGTCATCGCCGCCATCTATCGCGACGACGATTTCCACATCCCGCTGACTGGCAGATCTGACCACCCCGGCGGGATGCGCCCGCAACTCGGCCGATATCGACGACCAGCCCCGATCAGCTGACGACGCCAGCAATGTCGACCGCGGATACTTTCTTTGACCATCGGACAGACCATTCATGACCGGACCTCGGATAGGATTTATATATCTCACGATTATATCGCGTGTTATATAAATATGAGCCACGAGGCGCATGTCAATATCTTGCGATTATATCGCGTGATATTTATTTATGGAGGTATTGAGGGGCAGGATTGCCCTGATCCAACTTCCCTGGTCGGAGGATGCCGTGGCCGATAGAGCCCTCGAACCTGACGATTTCATCTGTTTTGCGGTCTATTCGACCGGCCATGCCTTCAGCCGAGTCTATAAGCCCCTGCTGGAGAAGCTCGAGGTCACTTATCCGCAGTACCTGGTCCTGGTGGCGCTCTGGGCCAAGGACGACCAGACGGTGGGCAGCCTGGGGGAGATGCTGTTCCTCGAATCCAGCACCCTGACGCCCCTGCTTAAGCGCCTCGAGCGGCTTGGATTCCTAACGCGGAACCGGGACCCCGAAGACGAGCGCCAGGTGCGGATCCGGCTGACCGAGAAAGGCTCCGCCCTGCGGAGCATCGCCCGCGACTTCCCCGCCTGTGTCGATGGGGCGACGGGGTTGGCAGGTGATGCCTTGCAGAAACTGCGGAACGATATCCGTGCGGTCCGCGCGGCGCTTCATAAAGCGGCGGGCTGAGCACCAGAGCGACCGGGCGGTGTCGGGCTACCCTGCATCCGGACTGATGCGCTGCCGCAATATTGTCCTGTTCCTGCCTGATTAAGGCTTCATTGTCGTGCAATCCAAGGACACGGTAGGCGGGGGATGCCATGTACCAACGGATTGTCCTGTTGTTTGCGGCGCTGGCGGCTTTCTTCTCCGCACGAGCAAGTGCCGATACCACGCTTGATCCTGCCGGAGATCATCCGGTCATCGTCGTATCGAGTGCCGGTTCCCCCTGGGACGCGGCCCTCTTTAGAACCACGGACAGCCTCTTCCTTGTCATCTACAACGACGGTCGAGTCATCGTCCCGAATCCGGTCTTCCGACAATTTGTGGGATCGGCGGATTTCTACCGGGGCAAGAGGGCGCCATCTGCTTTCAAGACTGGGCGGTTAAAGGCGGTGGAGTTGAAAGCATTGCAAACCGAGATCGATGCTGATCTGCACGACGTCTCCGGCTTCTATGATGGCTGTGCAACGCATCCGGAAATTTGTTTTCCAGACCTGAATCCGCCCGGCTCGACGCCGCCATTTGCGCGCAGAATTCGACCGACGGATCAGAACGATCAGATCGTGATTGAGTATGCGCCAGCATCGACAGAGGCCTTCGCACGATATCTGCGGTTGGCCTGCTCCCTGGAGATCCCGACCGCGCGATCTATCGCCGTGTTACGCCTGGAAACCTTCTGCGCGCCATCGACCGTCTCCTCGCCTTGAGCAATCGCGCGACCGATGAATGGACACCAGACCGGATGCAGATTCAGCTATATGCAGACCGGGAACTGAGTGTTCTCCCCGAACTGAAATGGCCGAAAACTTGGCCGAAGCCTGCCCCAGGTGAGACAGCCGCAGTCTTCTGCCTGGCAAGTAACAGCTTTCCCAAATCTGCAATGGTTCAAATGAACTATGGCGTTCCGACCGAGCAGGATCAGTTCGCTGTCGATGATTTTGGCTTCGATGGCCGGCAATGGCGGCTGATCTATGCTGATTTTGTTCTGCCCGGCATGATCACCCTACCTCGTAGTGACTTCGTGGCTGCGAAAGGCTGTTGAATATCACGGAAGTGAGGCGGTCGCCGTCGCCCTAGGCTGGCCGCAGCAATCCCGTCACCGGCTTCGCCTGCTGGCTGCCCGGGAAAATCTGTTCGTCGAGCTGGGTCTCGGCAATGCCGAGATGGTCGCGCAGCACACCCTTGGTGACGGCACGGAGATCCAAAGTCGGCGCGAGGTCGCGGTCCTGATAGAGCTTGCCCGCAGCAAGGCCCGGCCAATCGGCAAGCACGCGCCCGCCTGAGACGGCACCACCCATCATCAGTGCTGCCGAAGCAGTGCCGTGATCGGTGCCGCCGGTGCCATTCGGCGCGGCGGTGCGGCCGAATTCGGTAGCGGCCAGGATGACGGTCTTGCTCCAGGCCTCGCCCAGGCCCTGGCGCAAGCCGGCAAGAGCCGCATCGAAGAGCTCGAGGTTATGACCGAGGCGGCCTTCCACCGTGCCCTGTCCCGTATGCGTGTCCCAGCCGCCAACTTCCAGCACGGCGATGCGCGGTCCCTGGGGATCGGCCAGCATCTTGCCGGCGGCAGTGAACATCTGCAGTTGGGCACCGCCCGGCTTGGCCTGCCCCGGTTTCGCCTGCCCTGGTTTCACCTCGCCTGCCTTGGCCTTGCCGCCTGCCATATCACCGGGAGCCATGCCCGAGCCGTCGTCATTCATGGCTGTCGCCTGATCGGCCATCTGGGTCGCGGAGATTGCCGCCGTCAACGTGGTCTCGAATTGCGGCTGCTGCCGGTACATCGCCTGGACGAGACCGATGAAAGAAGAATCGGCCTCGGGGATATTGCTCGGCGCCCAGGACGCAACCTCGACCTTGCCGCGGATCACCAGCGGCACCTGGTCGCTGACGGCGAGCCCGAGGCGCGGCTGGCCACCCAGCGCCGCCAGG
>DATMUQ010000363.1:0-9569 GCA_035563795.1 Terriglobales bacterium
CGCTCTCCTGAGCCGGTCCGAAAGGAGACTGAGATGTCCGAATCGATTTATGCCGGGCTGACCCAGCTCGGCCAGAAGACCGAGATGCCCAATTCGCCGGAAGAGGCGGTGCTGGAACGGGTCGCCAACGAGAACCATGACGTGAATTACGTGGTGCGTTTCGTCGCCCCGGAATTCACCTCGCTGTGCCCGATGACCGGCCAGCCGGACTTCGCCCATTTCGTCATCGATTACGTGCCGGACAAATGGCTGGTCGAATCGAAGTCGCTGAAGCTTTATCTCGCCTCGTTCCGAAATCATGGCGCCTTCCATGAATCCTGCTCGGTCAATATCGGCAAGAAGCTGATCGCCTGCCTGGAGCCGCGCTGGCTCAGGGTCGGCGGCTATTGGTATCCGCGCGGCGGCATTCCGATCGACGTCTTCTTCCAGCATGGCGAGCTCCCCAAGGGCACCTGGCTGCCGGATCAGGGCGTGCCGCCCTATCGCGGCCGCGGCTAAAAGCCGATGACGGATCTGCGGGCAGCGATCCGCGACGAAGCGTTGAAGCTTGGCTTCGATGCCGTCGGCTTCGCTCCGGCAACTCTGTCGGATGACGCGCGAGACAATCTCGCGGCGTTCATCGCCGACGGCCGCCATGGCGAGATGCAATGGCTGGAGGAGAAGGCCGATCGCCGGAGCGATCCACAGGTCTTGTGGTCGGAAGCCCGCTCGGTCATCGTGCTCGGCCTCAATTATGCGCCGGCGAATGATCCCTTCGATTTCAAGGAGCGGCCGGAGACCGGCAACATTTCGGTCTATGCCCGACATCGCGACTATCATGACACGGTCAAGAAGAAGCTGAAGGCGCTGGCGCGTTGGCTAGCGAAGAAGCAAAGCTGTGGCGTGAAGGTCTTCGTCGATACGGCACCGGTGATGGAAAAGCCCTTGGCGCAACAGGCAGCACTGGGCTGGCAGGGGAAGCACACCAATCTCGTTTCGCGCGACTTCGGCTCCTGGCTGTTCCTCGGCGAAGTCTATACGACGCTCGATCTTGGCACTGACAGAGCGGAAGAGGACCATTGCGGAACGTGCCAGCGCTGCCTCGAGATCTGCCCGACCCAGGCCTTCACCGCGCCACATGAGATCGATGCGCGGCGCTGCATTTCTTACCTCACCATCGAGCACAAGGGGCCGATCGACCGCGCGCTCAGACCGCTGATGGGCAACCGCATCTATGGCTGCGACGATTGCCTCGCCATCTGCCCCTGGAACAAATATGCGCAGGTCTCGGCGCAAGGCGATTTCCAGCCGCGCGACAGCCTGACGGCACCGATGTTGCGCGAACTGGCAGCGCTGGACGATGCCGCCTTTCGCCTGCTCTTCACCGCCTCGCCGATCAAGCGCATCGGCCGTGACCGCTTCCTCCGCAATGTGCTAATCGCCATCGGCAATAGCGGCATGCGGGATCTCGCCGATTGCGCCATGAACCTGCTGGGTGATGCCTCGCCGCTGGTGCGTGGCGCCGCGATCTGGAGCCTCTCGCGATTGCTCGACAAAGCAGAGGTCACCGTCCTCGCTGCGCGATACCGGGCAGATGAAGCGGATGACAGCGTCATCGATGAATGGGTGGCCGCCGATCAGTCCTGACCGATATTGGCGCTGATATAACGCAGGAAGATTTCGCGCTCGGTCGTGATATCGAGCTTCTCATAAAGCCGCAGGCGATGATTCTTGATGGTGCCGCGACTGACCCCCAGTTTGTCGGCGATGCTGGTGCTGGGATAGCCCTGCAGGATGAGGCGCACGATATCGGCTTCGCGCGGGGTCAGCTTTTCAGCGAGTTCCGGCGGCAAGGCGAAATGATCGGGATGGCGCGGTGAACGCCCCTGGGGCTCGACCATCTCGATCCAGCCGCCGGGAGCGAGACCGAAGCCGGCCGGGAGAGCGGCGCGGTGCAGAACGAGATCGCCATGAAAGGTCACCTGGCCTGCCCCGGCCTGGGGCAGGCTCTCAACCGCTTGCATCAATTGCCGCCCTTCGCGCGCCAGCAAATGCTGCCAGGCTGGATTCTGGCAAACCTCTATATGATCGCGATCGAGAATGCGGGTTGGCCGCGCCGCCGGCAGGCCGTTGCTGACCTCGTCGCGCTCCGACCAGATGCCGCTTTGCAAGGAAGCGACATGGGCCTCCTGCAAGCCGGCGATCAGCGGATAGGCGTCCTCCAGCCGGGCGATATCGGCCTTGCTGAACTTGCCGCTGGTGAGATCGATGAAGAGGGCGAGGCAGCCGCCACCGATCGGTGGCAGCAGGATGCTGACTTCATCGCTGATATGGGCCTCGGCCAGGACGGCATTCACATAGCGCTCGCGCAGCTTCAGCTCGGTGAGGATGCGCGACATCGGCTTGACGCCTGGCGCACCACCCTCCTTCCAGTACCGATAATAGGGATCGTAGCGATAGAATTCGCGGTTATAGAGGGCGACAAATTCCGGCGTGTAATCCTGGCGGACGAAGAAATCCGGCGCCGCGACCCGCGAATAGCGGATGATCGACAGCAGGTCATGCGGCACCAGGCTGGCTGCTGCCTGCAGCAGATAGCTGTGAAAATCCGGCGACAGGATATTGGCGGCGGCCAGGCCAAAAGCGGCGAAGGCGCGGCGCGGCAAGCTGCCTTGGCCCCGGCTTGGCGCCCCCTCGCCGATCTGGGAGGCAATTTCTGTCGGTGTCCGTGCGTCCAAGCCCTGCCTCAGTCGCTCATGCCTACGAACTGCATGGTGCCTTTTGGCATCATGCGGGACCGCCCTGCCTTTTATATCCTGCTTCCCGTACCGCCGAAAGCAGCGGACAGGAGCGAATTCATTAACGCGAAGCCCTGGTTGCATTAAAGGCGTTAAGCGCTCTTCCATTTGACGCAAAGAGACGGAATCGCGACTGCCTGTAACCTGGCAGCGCGGAATCCGCCGATCCGCCGGCAGCTCATCACTGTTCGCGGCTTTTGGGAGGATGACAGGATGAAACAGCTGATTTCCATGCTGGCCTTGTCGGCCGGGCTGATGACGGCCCTCACAGGCGCCGCTACCGCCGCCGATCTCGGCGCCAAGGACGACCCGATCAAGCTCGCCATGCTGGAATGGACCGGCCAGCATGTCAGCACCCATATCGCCGGCCAGCTTCTGGAGAAGCTCGGCTACAAGGTTGAATATGTGACCGCCGGCAATTTCCCGCAATTCTCCGGCCTCGCCGATGGCTCGCTCGATGCCTCGGTCGAGATCTGGCTCAACAATGTCGGCGACATCTATCCGAAGGTGCTGGAAGCCAAGCAGATCGAGAATGTCGGCTCGCTCGGCCTCGCCACCAATGAAGGCTGGATCTATCCGAAATACATGGAACAGATCTGCCCCGGTTTGCCGGATTGGTCGGCGCTGACCAAGCCCGGTTGCGTCCAGGCCTTGGCGACGCCGGATACTCTGCCGAAGGGCCGGCTGCTCGATTATCCGGCCGATTGGGGCTCGCGCGGGGCCGCCATCATCCAGGCCAACAATCTGCCGCTGACCTCGGTCCCGGCGGGGTCGGAGGGTGCCCTGGTGGCCGAGCTGGAATCCGCCGCCGCCGCCAAGAAGCCGCTGCTGATGATGTTCTGGGCGCCGCATTATGCTTTGGCCGAAGTCGATGTCGGCTGGGTGAAGATGCCGCCTTGCACCGACCAGACCCTGTGTATCACACCGCCGGAAGTGGAAAAGACGGTATGGTCCGGCTTCGGCAAGAAATGGCCGGCCGCCTATGCCTTCCTGAAACAGTTCAAGGTCGATGCCGCCGAACAGCAGCAGATGATGCTGCGGGTCGACAAGAACCATGAGGACCTCGACAAGGTCACCAAGGACTGGATCGACCAGCATCAGGCGGTGTGGCAGGCCTGGTTGCAGGCAGCCCAGTCCTGAGGTCACGCAGCTTCGCGGTAACCTGGTTTCCGGCGGCGCCATCATCGGGCTTCATGATGGCGTTGTCGGGACCATGTCACGGAGCCGCCAGGGACTTGGCTAGCATCAGGCACCTAGCTGATAGCGGGCTGCGCAAACTGGCCGAACGTGACATGCTCAACCCGTGGTCCGCCTCCCAGCAGCCACGGGTTGCTGTCGTCCGCGATCGATAACAGACTTATCAAGGGGACACGCCCCATGCAGCGCGATACCTCCCAACGCGATAATTCCGGGCGGCCGGTCAAGCTTTCCTGCCGCCAGCTCTGGAAAACCTATGGCAGCAATCTCGGCGCCGCTTTCGATGCCGAGCGCGCTAAGAGCCATCCGGAAGAGGTCGCCAGTGCGCTTGCCGCCGCCGGGCAGTTCCCGGCGGTGATCGATGCCAGCTTCGACATCCATCAGGGCGAGATCTTCGTCATCATGGGCTTGTCCGGCTCCGGCAAGTCGACTCTGATCCGCTGTCTCTCGCGCCTGATCGAGCCCAGCAGCGGCGCCGTGCTGCTGGATGACGAGGACCTGCTGCGCGCCTCGCCCGAGCGGCTGATCGAGCTGCGCCGTCACGCCATGGGCATGGTGTTCCAGAATTTCGGCCTGCTGCCACATCTCTCGGTGCTGGAGAACGTCGCCTTCCCGCTGCGCATCCAGGGCATGCCGCTCGACCAGCGCCTCCGCCGCGCCCAGGAGATGGTGACATTGGTGGGATTGAAGGGGCGCGAGACATCAAAGCCGCACCAGCTTTCCGGCGGCCAGCAGCAGCGCATCGGCATCGCCCGCTCGCTCGCCGTCGAGCCCGCCTTGTGGTTCCTCGATGAGCCCTTCTCGGCCTTGGACCCCCTCACCCGCCGCCAGATGCAGGACGAGTTCCTGCGCCTGCAACGCATGCTGAGCAAGACCATCGTCTTCATCACCCATGACATCGCCGAGGCCTGCCGCTTGGGCGATCGCATCGCCATCATGCGCCAGGGCCGCATCGTGCAGATCGGCAAGCCGGCCGAGATCGTGCTGAAGCCGGCCGATCCCTATGTCGCCGCCTTCACCGAGGATGTGCCGCTGGCCCATGTGGTCAAGGCGGCCGACCTGCTCCCGGGTGATGCAACCCCCGACGCCGCAGCCCCGCAAGGCCCGGTGATCATGGCCGATACCAGGTTGGAAAGCCTGCTGGCGCCGCTGGCCTCGGGTGTCTCAGCGTTCACCGTGCAGGATGCGGATGGCAGGCTGCTCGGCACCTTGCCGGCGGCAACGGCGCTCGCTGCACTCGAGCCACGTTCGCAAGGCCGGGCTTCGGCATGATCGACGTCACCACCACCGGCGCCGAACGCTGGCGCAGACTGGAAACCGGCCCCATCCTCTGGGTCGCCATCACGGTGCTCTGCCTGCTGTGCCTGGTGCTTGCCGGTCATTGGCCGGACATCGCTGCCTTCCCGGCGAAATGGGCCCTCCCCGTCGCCGCCTGGATCAATGCGGTGACGACGCCGCTCTTCGCTTTCCTGCAGCCCGCCTTCCGCAGCTTCAGCGCATTGCTCGACGGCCCGCTGCACGGGCTTCAGGCGGTGCTGCAATGGCTGCCCTGGCCGGCCTTTTGCGGCGCACTCATCCTGATCGCCTGTCGGGCCGGTGGCGCGAAGCTCGCGATCTTTGCCGTCTGCACCTGCCTCTATATCCTGGTCACCGGCTATTGGCAGCCCAGCATGAACACGCTGGCGATGATCCTCTTCGCTGTGCCGCTCTCGGTGGTGATCGGTTTTATCCTCGGCGTGCTCAGCTTCCGCCTGCCGCGCTGGCGCCCCACCATCGAGACCTGTCTCGACCTCATGCAGACTGTGCCAGCCTTCGCCTATCTCATCCCGCTGCTGCTGCTGTTCGGCTTCGGCCCGGTGGTCGGTCTCATTTCCAGCGCCATCTATGCGATCCCGCCGATGGTGCGCAACACCGGCCTCGGCCTCGAACTGGTCGCTGCCGAGATCCGCGAGGCCGGCACCATGAGCGGCAGCAACCGCCGCCAGCTCTTCTGGCTGGTTGAGATTCCCTGCGCCTTGCCGCAGCTTCTGGTCGGCATCAACCAAACTACCATGGCCGCCTTCAGCATGGTGATCATCGCCTCGATCATCGGCGGCTTCGCCGATATCGGCTGGGCTGTGCTCGATGCCATGCGCAAGGCGGAGTTTGGTCAGAGCCTGCTTTCCGGCGGTGTCATCGCCTTGATGGCGATGGTGATGGATCGCATCACCCATGGCTTCAGCCGCAAGCCGGCGGAACGGCCGCTCAGCGCCGCCTGGCTGGCGGGACGGAAATACTGGCTGCTGCTGGTGGCTGCTTTGGCGCTGGCATTACTGCTGCGTTTCAGCCTTGCCGCCGACAGTTTCTGGCTGCAGGCACCGGATGCCTGGATCAATGCCGATTCCCTCAACGGCATCATCCTCGGTCTGGTGACGCGCTACAGCGATCTCATCGACGGCATCAAGAATGGCGTCTTCTATGCCCTGCTGCTGCCGCTGCGGCTCGGCCTGGTCGGTGTCGCCACACCCTATGTCTGGGGCATCACGCTGACACCATTGATGGCGGCAGTCTATTGGGCCGGCGTCGCCTTCCTCGCCTGGCTCGGGCTGCGCTTTGCCAGTTGGCGTCTCGCCATCACCCTGATCCTCGCCGGCGCCATTCTCTATAGCGGCTTTACCAGCCTGCCCTGGCCGATCCTGCCCTTGCTGCTCATCACCTTGGGGGCGCGGCTCGGCGGGCGTAACCTTGCCTTGCTGGTGGCAGGCAGCCTCGCCTTCATGCTGATCTGCGGGCTGTGGCCGCCCCTGATGCAGAGCTTCTATCTCTGCGGCCTTGCGATCCTGCTCTCGGTCCTGATCGGCGGCACGCTCGGCATCTGGGCCGCTCATAGCCAGCGCGCCTCGGTGGTGCTGCGGGCGATCTGCGACGCGCTGCAGACCATGCCGCAATTCGTCTTCCTCATTCCCGTGCTGATGTTCTTCAAGGTGGGTGAGTTCACCGCGCTCATCGCCATCATGCTCTATGCCGTGGTGCCGCCGATCCGCTATGGCGAACATGCCTTGCGCGCCGTGCCGGCGGGATTGGTGGAAGCGGGCACGCAAATGGGATGCACATCACGGCAGATGCTGTGGCTGGTGAAAATGCCGGCGGCCCTCCCCATCATCATGCTGGGCGTCAACCAGACTATCATGGCGGCCCTCTCCATGCTGGTGATTGCCGCCATGGTCGGCACCCGCGATCTCGGCCAGCAGGTCTATATCGCGCTTGGCAAGGCCGATGCCGGGCTCGGCCTCGTCTCCGGCCTTGCCATCGCCTTGCTGGCGATCATGACCGACCGCCTGATCAAGGCCTGGGAGAAGAAGCACGCCACGGCGGCGGAAGCTCGGACCGATTCATGACCACGGCGCAACGTCAGGCGTTATCGACCGATGAGCACGTCGACCGGCAGGTGCGGCAATCCTATTATATCGCCGCCAGCCGCCATCTCAGCCAGATCGCCGGCATCCTGCTTCTGCTGCTGCATGACCGGCACCAGCAACGGGTCGAGCGGCACCTGCCGGCTCTGAGCGCCAGCGCCGACAGGTTGAAGGAATATCTGGCGTCAAACCCGATGACCATAGACCGGGCTCCATTGACGGATATCCAGGAGCGCCTCGCCATCCTGCGCCGTTGGATCGCCCATCTCCCGGCTGACGGGCCGCTCGCGATGACCGAGATCACCGCGGCACTCGACGAATTGCAGCGCCTGCGCGATCAGCTGCTCGCCGCCGGCAAGCGCAGCTGCTTCTTTGGCATGGTGCAGTTGGCGGCGGGCTGCTGCTGCGGCCAACACAATAGTAGGCCGGCGCTCATCGAGGCCGGCGCATGAGCCGCTATTCGATCCTGCTGCTGGAATATGCCTCGCAGCCCAATGTGCCGGTTGGCGACATCCTTTATGGCAAGGTCAATGAGCCGCGCCGGCGCATGCCCTATTGCTATGTGCTGCTGCGCTCGCACGATCATATCGCCTTGGTCGATATCGGTTACAACCATGCGGACTTCGGCGGCGCACTGGCCGAGAGCTACGGCGTCGATCGCTGGCACGACCCCGCCGAGGTATTGGCGCTCTGCGGCCTGCGCCCGGCCGATATCGACAGCATCTTCATTACCCATGCCCATTTCGACCATTTCGGCAATATCGAAGCCTTTCCCAAGGCGCATTTCTATATCGCCGCCGAGGAGATCGAGCGCTCGGTCTGGGCGCTGGGCCTGCCGGAGCGCCTCAACTTCATGGCCATGGCGATCGATCCCGGCGATCTCGTCAAGGCGGCCCGCCTCACCCGGGAGGGAAGGCTGACGCTGATCGATCAGGACCGGACCGATGTCATCCCGGGAATCGATCTTCATATCGCCCGCGACACCCATACCTTTGCCTCGATCTGGGTCGAGGTGCGCAATGACGGCAAGAATCCGTCCGAGGACAATTGGGTGATCGCCGGCGATCTCGTCTATTCCTACGACAATATCGGCGGCACCGGGGACGGCATCACGACGGGCACGCCCTATCACCCGATCGGCATTGCCATCGGCAGCCAGATGAACCTGCTGCTGACCACCGAGGCCATGCTGCAATCCGTTGGCTGTCGCCGCAAGCGAATCGTGCCGGTGCATGAGGAGCGGGTCATGCAACTCTTCCCCTCGCGCCAGGTGAAGCCGGGTCTCAGCATCACGGAAATCTGTACCGCGGCGGATGCGGTTTCGCTTCTCGCCTGAGCCCGATCAGGCGTCGCTATCGGCGGCTTCAGCTTCGCCGCCATCGAGATGGCGCGAGACCGTCGCCGCCTCGCCCAGCAGGCCGCGCTGCCGCACCAGCAAGATCGCCACCATGACGACGCCGATCGCGACGATCTGCAAAGCCGCGGCGCGTGCCTGCTGCTCGGGCGGGAAGATGGCACTGATCAACGGCCCCGAAGCACTCCACAAGGCCCAGACCAGCACGGCCCCCAGCAGGGCGCCGCGATTATTGCCCGAGCCGCCGATGATCAGCATCGCCCAGACCTGGAAGGTAATGGCGGAAAGATAATTCTCCGGCGCGATGAAGCCGATGAAATGCCCCTGGATCGCCCCGGCGAGACCCATGATGGCGCTGCCCAGCACGAAGGCCTGGAGCCGGTAGAAATTGGCGTTCTTGCCGAGCGAGGCGGCCGCCGTCTCATCCTCGCGGATGGCGCGCAGCACGCGGCCCCAGGGGCTGCGGGTGACACGCTCCAAGGCGAGGAAGACGATGCCGGTCACGACCGCGACGACAGCAAGATTGGCGAGATTGAAAGCGAGCGCGTTGCCGGCAAGCGTCCCGAAGGGACGCGGAATGAATCCGATGCCGAAGGGGCCGCCGGTCAGACCCTGGACATTGACCGCGATCAACTGGATGACGATGGCGATGCCGAAAGTGGTGATGGCAAGATAATCGGCCCGGAGCCGCAGGGTGATGGCGCCGATGAAAGCGGCAGCAAGCCCCGAGGTCAGCATGGCCCCGAGCCAGCCGATGACGATGGGGAGATCGAAGCCGCCGAGACGCCCCGCCGTCTCCGGCGTCGTCAGCAGCGCCGAGGTATAGGCACCGATGGCGACGAAGCC
>DATMUQ010000364.1:0-3164 GCA_035563795.1 Terriglobales bacterium
GCTCGTGCGACCACGGCGCAGCACCGAGCGGCACGGTATCGAGATGGCCTGTGAAGCAGATCGGCTGGCGATCGGAGACGGTCGGCAGGGTGGCGACGATGCTGGTGCGGGTCTCGGCGAAGCTGTAGCTCCGCACCAAGAAGCCGGCATCGCCCAGGATGCCGGCCAACAGATGAGCGCAGGCATCCTCGCCGCCCGGCGGGTTGATCGAGCGCAGCCGGATCAGGTCCTGGGTAAGCTGCAATGCTGAGCGGGTTGGAGCGGCCATGCCTATGCCAGTTCATCCGTAAGAAAGAGAGCGGGGGATGGCACGATGCGACCGGGTGCCATCCCCCAGGGAGACAACTCAGGGAGATTACTCAACAAGACAAGTCTGTCGGATCGTTATTGCCGCAAGCCGGTCCAGATCTTGTCATAGGCCCGCGTTGCCTTTTCCGAGCAGGACGGGGCGAATTCAATCTTCAGGTTGGCCGGCGGATTGAATTCCGGCGAATTGCCGATATCCGGCGGCAGGAAAGCGTTGGAGCCGGTGATGGCGCTCTGATAGCCGGTCGACTTCTGCTGCAGCGCGATGTTCTGCGGATCCATCAGGAAGTTCAGGAACTTCTTGGCATTCTCCAGATCGGGCGCCTTCGCCGGGACGGCAACGTTATCCATCCAGCCGACCACACCTTCCTTGGGATAGACGTATTTGAAGCTCGCTTTCTGCTGGCGCGTATTCAATGCCTTGCCAGACCATTGCTCATGCATGATGGTCTCGCCGGCGACCTGGCGCTCGACCGTGCCGTCGGAATTATAGACCTTCACGAAGGGCTTTTGCGCCTGCAGCAGGGTGTTGAGCGCCTTCAGATCGGCGGGGTTGGTGTTGCATTGCGGCTTCCCCATATAGACCAGCGCCAGCGAGATCACTTCCGAGGGTGAGCCGAACATGCCGATCTTGCCCTTGAGGTCGGCCGAGGGCTCGAACAGATCCTTCAGGCTGTCAGCCGGACCCTTATAGATGGCGGTGTCGACGGAATAGGAGGTCGTGCCCCAAACCCAGGGAACGGTGTATTTGGCATCGGGATCCCAGGGACGCTTCTGCCAGCGCGGATCGACATTCTTGAAATTCGGCATCTTGCCGGGATCGACTTCCTGGAACAGGCCCTGCTTGACGAAAATCGGCACGAAGTCGTTGCTGATGATCATCACGTCATAGCCGGTGGCGCCGGATTTCAGCTTGGCGAGCGCCGTCTCGTTCGAGTCATAGGTATCGATGGTGACCTTGATGCCGGTCTCTGCCTCGAACTTCTTGACCATCTCGTCCGAGGTGTAATCGGTCCAGTTATAGATATGCAGCTCACCGCCATCGGCAGCAGCCAGACGCGGTAATGCGGTGACGCTAGCCCCCGCGAGCGTGACGCCTAACGCGATTTTTGCCCAGTTACGCATGTCATCCTCCTCCACACGATTTTATGTTTTCGTTTTTCTGGTCTTTGGTCAGCCCGGTATGCATCAGTTCACGACGGGGCGCTTCTGGCGGCGCCCGAGGAACAGGGCCATCGCGACAAACAGGGTCGAGATGACCAGCAGAATGGTGGAAATGGCATTGACCTCGGGCGTCACGCCGAGGCGCATCATGCCGTAGACATAGACCGGCAAGGTGGTAGAGCCGGCGCTCGACACCATCATGCTGATGAGAAAATCATCGAGCGAAATGACGAAGGCCATGATGGCGCCGGCGCCGACAGCGGGCGCCAGCAAGGGCAAGGTGATGCGGTAGAAGAGCCGCCATTCATCGGCATAGAGATCGCGTCCGGCTTCCTCCAGGCTGCCGCCCATGTCGCGCAAGCGCGCCTGGATCGGCAATAGGGCGAAGGGAATGCAGAAAACGGTATGGGCGATGATCAGGTTGAGCAGGCCGTAATGCATGCCGAGCGCTGAGAAGAAGACCAAAGTCGTGATGGCGACGACGATTTCCGGGACCACCAGCGGCATGGAGACGAGACCGGCGGCCAGCCCTCGCAGCAATTTCAGATTGCCCCGCTCCAGCGCCAGGGCGCCGGCCACCGAGATCAGCGTGGAAGCGATGGTGGCGGCGACGGCGATGATCAGGCTGTTGATCGCGGCATCGCGGATGTCGCCGTTATGGGCGATGGCGACGAACCATTGCAGGCTGAAACCCTGCCAGACAGTGACCATGCGGCTGCCATTGAAGGCATAGATGACGAGGATCAGCAGCGGCGCGTAGAGAAAGACCAGGATCGCCACGGTGAAGCTCGGCAGTCCCGGCGTGCGACGCCAATCGAAGGGGCGGATCCCGCGATTCATGCGCGCGTCTCCCGGGCCGGTGCTTTCCAGGCGCGCAGCATCATCACCAGCAGGATGACGGCGGTGATGGCGATCGACAAAGCCGCGCCGAAGGGCCAGTTGCGCGAGGAGGTGAACTGCATCTGGATCAGGCTGCCGATCAGCAGCTTCTTGCCGCCGCCGAGGAGATCCGGTGCCAGGAACGACCCGAGGGCCGGCGCGAAGACCAGGGTCGCCCCGGCGAGGGCGCCCGGCTTGGCCAGCGGCCAGACGATGCGGCGGAAGACGGCAATGCGGCTGGCATAGAGATCATAGGCCGCTTCGATCAGGCGCGGATCGATCCGCTCCAGGGTCGAATAGATCGGCAGCACCATGAAGGGCAGGAAGGTATAGATGAGGCCGAGCAGGATCGAGCCGTCATTATAGAGCAGCGGCAATGGATCGGTAATGAGCCCAAGCCATTTGAGGCCGTTATTGATCAGGCCCTCGTCGCGCAGGATCAGGATCCAGCAATAGGTGCGGATCAGGGTGTTGATCCAGAAGGGCAGGGTGATGAAAAACAGCAGCGCCCGCCGCCGCTCCTCGCTCTGGCAGACGATATACCAGGCCACCGGCAGGCCCAGCACCAGGCAGACCGCCGTGGTGGCGACCGCCAGATAGATCGAGCGCAGGATGATGAAGATGTAATCCGGTGCGAAGACCAGGCTGTCATCGAAATCGCGCTGATAGAAGAACTGGATATAGGCATCGAAGGTGGTCGGCCATTCCACGCCACCATAGGGATTGGCGGTCATGAAGGAATAGACCAAGGCGATCCCCATCGGGATCATCATGAAGATGCCGATCGTCAGGATCGCCGGCGAGATCAGCAGGAA
>DATMUQ010000365.1:0-4022 GCA_035563795.1 Terriglobales bacterium
TGAGGCGCTGGCGATGTCGGATCTCGTCGTGGTGATGAACAAGGGCCGTATCGAGCAGATGGGGCCGCCGGCCGAGGTCTATGAAGAACCCCGCAGCGAGTTCGTGGCGAGCTTCCTCGGCAATGCCAATTTCCTGCCGGCCGCAGTCTCCGAGATCACCGATGATGGCATTATCGTCGCCATGGAGGGCGGCGACCGGCTTCTGGTCGGCGATGCCGCGCGGCCCGTCGCCATTGGCGAGCCGGTCCGCGTCGTTGTCCGGGCGGAAAAGATTGCGATTGTCGATGCGCAGATGAACGGCCTGCAAGCGCGGGTGGCCGATGTAGATTATCTCGGCTCCATGGCCCGATACCAGATGGAATTGCGCGGCGGTGAAAAACTGCTGAGCCTGGTCAGCCTGAAAGATCGCGCTCTCGATCTGGGTGAAGTGGTGACGCTACAGATAGAGCCGCGCCATTGCCGTATCCTGTGAAGGCCAGAACCCTTCCGATGACCTTCATCGGGTTACAACAGTAACCCGATTTCTGCGGTTCGAAATATCCCCGAAACGCGCCGCCGACACGATCACATTGCTGATCGGGTCGTGATGCGAAAATAACGCACCGGACGGGCTCCGGGTTGCGCCTCTGGGCACAGCTGCTCTCACGACATCGTCTGCAGACGGGGAAGTTGTGCAGGGGAGTCATCATGTCCGCCATGGGACATCCGCCGACCTATGCCAAGGGTGTGATCGGCCGTCGCCGAAGCCAATGGCAGGTTGGGGAGAGAGACAAGATCAGGAAATTGCGTGAGAAGAGGACCTATCGGCCTTTCTTGCTGCTCTCTCCAGCGCTGGTTTCTCTGCTGCTCCTAATTCTGGCACCGCTCATCCTTATCTTCGTCTATTCCTTCTGGTTGCGGACCGCCGATGGCCGGGACATCCCCGCCTTCCAGTTCGATAACTGGCAAACCGTCCTCAGCGATCCGTTCTACTGGCAGGGACTGGCTGGCACATTTGCGCTGTCGGGCGTGACGACCCTCATCTGCGCGGTTCTCGGCTATCCGACGGCGTATTTCCTGGCGCGCTGTCGTTTCCACAACAAGTCGCTGCTGCTATTCCTGCTGTTCCTGCCATTCTGGATCTCCATCGTCATCCGCACCCTTGCCTGGATCAATGTTCTGGGCCGCGAAGGCTTCATCAACGCGGCACTGATGGCGCTTGGCGTGATTCACGCGCCCCTGAACCTGCTCTATAACGATTTCTCGGTCATCATGGGCCTGGTCTATCTCGGCCTCCCTTATATGATCATCAATGTCTATGTCAGCCTCGACGGCATCGATCGCAATCTCGAGGCGGCAGCCAAGACCTTGGGCTGCACACCCTGGCAGAACTTTCGCGCGGTGACCCTGCCGTTGTCGCTACCGGGATTGGGGGCAGGCTGCCTGCTGAGCTTCATTCTGTCAGCGGGCAGTTTCGTGACACCCAGTCTGCTGGGGGGGGCTGACACCTCGTTTTTCACGCAGCTCATCTACGACGCGACCATCGACCAGCTCGATTGGCCGACCGGTTCCGTTCTGTCACTGCTGCTGTTGACGGCTCTGGGCCTCGTCGTCGCCACCTATAACCGCTTCATGAGCCTCAACGACGTCTATCGGAGTTTCGCGAAATGAGCGCTGCAAGGTCCGGCGCCGAGCGGCCCTCGCTCACCTGGAATTTGTTGCGGGTACTCGGCTGCGTCATCTACCTCTTCCTGTTCGCGCCGGTCATCATCGTCATCCTGCTGGCTTTCAATTCGGCCTCGACCGGTTCCTTCCCGATGCAAGGCTTCAGCCTGCAATGGTTCGGCAAGCTGTTTGCAAATGACTCCATTGGTGATGCCTTCGTTACTTCCGCCATCCTGGCGGTGAGTTCGGCGACACTTGCGACGTTGATCGGCATCATGGCTGCCATCGCGCTGGTCCGGTACAGCTTTCCTGGCAAGGTGGCGGTCGGCAATTTGCTCAGTCTGCCAATGCTGATGCCGGAAGTGGTGTTGGCTGTCGCCTTGCTGCTGGTCCTCAAGCTGCTGAATCAGCCGCGCAGCTTCCTTCTGCTGCTGCTGGGGCATACGATTCTGGCGCTTCCCTATGTGGTGCTGGTGATGCAGGCGCGCCTGATTGGCTTGCGCCAGCATTATGAAGAAGCGGCGAAGACCCTTGGCGCCGGGCCGCTGCAGACCTTTCGCGAGATAACCTTGCCGCTCATCTCGCCGGCGGTGATCGGTGGCTTTCTTTTTGCGGCGACCCTGTCTTTCGATGACATCACTGCCACCTTGTTCTGGAAGAGGCCCGGTATCGAGACTGTGCCGACCAAGATCTTCGCCATGCTGCGAACCTCGATCAGCCCGGAAATCAACGCGCTCGGGGCGTTGATGATCGCGATCACGATTCTGCTGCCCCTGCTTGGCAGTTATGCGATGCGGCGCCTCGCCCGTGTTGGGTGAGGTCCTGCAGATGAAGGCTTGGGGATATGTGTGCTCCGGCGAAATGCCGGCATTGAACGGAGGGTGACATGAATTTCGGCGACGACAAAAAATACGAACGCCTGCTGGAAGCTTTTGAGAATGGAGATATCGATCGTCGCTCTTTACTGCGCATCATCGGCGGCATGGCAGCCGCGATTGGTGTCATCGGCGTGCCCTTGGCCGGCTATAGCCGGCAGGCTTTGGCCGCCGGTGTCGACAAGGTGCGTTTCGACGGCTGGGGTGGCATCGTCTCCGAGGCGTTCCATAACAACGCCTTTCCCCCCTTCACCGCAAAGACCGGCATCAAGGTGGTCGAGGGTGAATTTGGCGACACGACGGAATTTCTGTCGCAGGTCAAAGCCGCGCAACCCGGTGACTACAATGTCTTCCTGGTGAACGGCGTCTATGACTACTATCGCTATGTCAAGCTCGGCTATGGCTCGAGCATCAACGAAGCCAATATCCCCAATCTCAAGAATGTCCTGAGCAAGACGCTCGATACCTTCCGCGGCGCCTCTGACGGTAAATTATCGGCTGTGCCGTTCGATTACGGCGTGACCGGCCTTGCCTATAATCGCAAATACATCTCCGATGACGAAGCCAAGGCGAAGGGCGTCCATCTTCTCTTCGATGAGAAATACAAGGGCCGGATGATTGCCTACAATCACTTCGAGACCCGCGCCTGGATGGCGGCGTTGCACCTCGGGCAGGATCCGCAGAATGCCCGGGATATGAAGGCGGTCTGGGAGGCCTGCCGCAAGCAACGCGATCTCGTCGTCAAGTATTGGAGCTCAGGCCAGGAGCTCATCGATCTGATGGCGAAGGAGGAGGCGGTGGTCACCGATGGCTGGTCGGGCCGCATCGCCAAGCTGCAACAGGACGGCCATGACATCGGTTTCGACAGTACGGTCGGCTTTGCCTGGATCGAAGGCTTGTTCGTGCTCAATGGCAGTCCGATGCCGGAATGCGAGCAGCTGATCAATTTCTGCATCGAGCCGAAGGTGGCGATCGCCATTGCCGAGGGCCAGAACTATCCGTCTTCGCTGGACCCGACCAAGGTGCCGATGACCGACAAGATCAAGAAGTTGCCGGCTTATGACGATAGCGGCAAGTTCGAGGGCTATGTCTGGGAGAAGGCGCAATACTGGTTCGCCCACCAGGATGCCTTCAAGAAGGAATGGGATCGCATTTCCAAGGGTGCCTGAACATCATCCATGCGTGCCTGAGATAACTCACATGCCTGGGCTGCCGTCGGCGCCCAGGCATTTTCTCAGCGACCATGGGTTCATCTGTCACCGGCTGCCCCGTCAGCCATTCTGAGTGATTCCCGACATGAATATTCTTACCCTTTGTCGTCTCTCTCGGCATTTCTCCGCGGACACAGCCGCTGTCGATGGTATCGATCTCAGCGTGCCGGAAGGCGCCTTCGTCACCCTGCTGGGGCCGTCCGGTTGCGGCAAGACCACGACCCTGCGGATGATTGCGGGGTTGGAAACGCCGGATGACGGCGAGGTGCTGATCAAGGGCAAGCGCATGAAC
>DATMUQ010000366.1:0-2204 GCA_035563795.1 Terriglobales bacterium
GAGGCGCATCGCCTGGCCGGTCCCGGCGCCGATGAAGGCGAGATCCTCGCCGCCATGCAAGGTGCAGTGTTCCGCGGTGGCGGCGATTATCCCGGCAACGAATATATCATCGGCTCCGGCCCTCAGGCGCTGCTGGTGCGCTATGCCGCCGGTCGCCGCAAGCTCGACCCCAAGGACCAGCTCACCCTGGAATTCGCCGGCACCTATCGCCATTACCATGCCTGTTTGATGCGCACGGTCTTGATCGGCGAGGCGCCGCAACGCCAGATCGACATGCACGAGGCGGCGGTCGGCGCCATGCAGGCCTGTATCGATGCGATCAAGCCCGGTGTCACTTTTGGCGAGGTCTTCGATGCCCATGCCAAGGCAATGGACGGGGCCGGCTTCCGCGACGCCCGGCTGAATGCCTGCGGTTACAGTCTCGGCACCACCTTCTCGCCGAATTGGATGGATTGGCCGATGCTCTATCGTAATAATCCGGTGGAACTCCGCCCCGGTATCGTGCTCTTCCTGCATATGATCCTGGTCGACGGGGCGACCCGACTGGCGATGAATCCCGGCCAGACGGTGGTGGTCACGGAGACCGGCTGCGAGGTGCTGTCGCGCCGCAGCCTGGATCTGGTGGTGAAGTAAGCGCGTGAATGAGAGGTAGATGCGATGAGCGGGCAGTGGCAATTCTGGATCGATCGCGGCGGCACCTTCACCGATGTGGTGGCAAAGCGCCCGGATGGCAGCCTGCTCACGCATAAGCTGCTCTCGGAAAATCCCGAGCGCTATCGCGATGCCGCCATGCAGGGCATTCGCGATCTCCTCGGTCTCGGCGCCGATGCGCCTTTGCCGGCCGAAGTCCAGGCAATTAAGATGGGCACCACCGTCGCCACCAATGCGCTCCTGGAACGCAAGGGCGAGCCGACTCTCCTGGTCGTGACCAAGGGCTTTCAGGACGCACTCCGCATCGCCTATCAGAACCGCCCGAAGATCTTTGCCCGCCGCATCGTCCTGCCGGAACTCCTCTATCAAAAGGTGATCGAGGTCGATGAGCGGGTGACGGCGACCGGCGAGGCGCTGCGGAAGCTCGATCTCTCCGCTGCCCGGCGCGATCTGCAGGCGGCCTATGACGGCGGACTGCGCGTCGTCGCCATCCTGCTGATGCACGGCTATCGCTTCACCGAGCATGAGAAACAGCTGGCGGATCTGGCGGCTGAGATCGGCTTCACCCAGATCTCCGTCAGCCACCAGGTCTCGCCGCTGATGAAGCTGGTGAGCCGTGGCGACACCACCGTGGTCGATGCCTATCTCTCGCCGATCCTGCGGCGCTATGTCGACCGGGTGGCGAGCGAGATCGGCAACCAGACCACGCGGCTCATGTTCATGCAATCGAATGGCGGTCTCACCGATGCCCGCAGCTTCCAGGGCAAGGACAGCATCTTGTCCGGTCCGGCCGGCGGCATCGTCGGCGCGGTGCAGACGGCGGCGATGGCCGGCTTCGATAAGATCATCGGCTTCGATATGGGCGGCACCTCGACCGATGTCTCGCATTACAATGGCGCCTATGAGCGCAGCTTCGATGCCCAAGTCGCCGGGGTGCGCATCCGCGCACCGATGATGCAGATCCATACCGTCGCCGCCGGCGGCGGCTCGATCCTGTTCTTCGACGGTGCGCGTTTCCGGGTCGGCCCGGAATCCGCCGGTGCCAATCCGGGTCCCGCCAGCTATCGTCGCGGTGGCCCGCTCGCCGTCACCGACTGCAATGTCATGCTGGGCCGGCTCAACCCGGATTTCTTCCCCAAAGTCTTCGGACCGAAGGGTGATCTGCCGCTCGACCGCGCCGTGGTGGTCGAGAAGTTCACAGCTCTTGCCCAAGACATCAGCGCCAAGAGCGGCAAGCAGATGTCGCCGCAGGAGGTGGCGGAAGGCTTTCTCAAGATTGCCGTCGCCAATATGGCCAATGCGATCAAGGAAATCTCGATCCAGCGCGGCTATGACGTCAGTCATTATACGCTCGCCTGCTTCGGTGGCGCCGGCGGCCAGCATGCCTGCCAGGTGGCGGATGCGCTCGGCATGACGCGGATCTTCCTGCATCCCTTCGCCGGCGTGCTCTCGGCCTATGGCATGGGCCTCGCCGATATCCGCGCCTTGCGCCATCGCACGGTCGAGGCGCCGCTCAGTGCCGATCTGTTGCCGCGTCTCGCAGCCGATCTCGA
>DATMUQ010000367.1:0-2942 GCA_035563795.1 Terriglobales bacterium
CTCGCGCCCATGGGCTCGATGTGCTCGATGGCGTCCATCTCGACCTCAACGATGCCGACGGCTTCGCCTTCACCTGCGAGCAGGGCCGCAACATGGGCTTCGACGGCAAGACTCTGATCCATCCGAAGCAGATCGATGTCGCCAACCGCGCCTTCGCGCCGACCGAGACGGAATTGGCGCTGGCCCGCAAGGTCGCCATCGCCTGGCAGGAAGCACGGGCAGCTGGCAAGGGCATCTGCGTGGTTGAGAACCGCCTGATCGAGAAACTGCATGTCGAGGAATTCGAGCGCCTGCTGGCGCTTGATGAAGCGATCGCCCGGCGCGGCACCAAGCCGGCCGCCGCGGCCTGACCGCCAGCCAGTGCCTACTGGCTGATCGTGCAATAAGCCTGTTTCGATTGCAGGTCGCCGCAGATCTGCCGCAGCTTGTCGGTTGCCGCACCTGTGGCATAGAGATGCACGATCGGTGCGTTGTCGGCGGCGACATAAAGCGGCTTTAACGGCATCAGTTCGGGATAGGCGCTGTGCAGGCTCTGCCAGCCGGCGGTCGCGGCACCAATCCCTGAATAACTCGCGAGCTGGATCGCCATTCCCGGCTTGGGTGCTGTCTTCGTCGCCTGGGCGGCTGCCTGCGTCGCTGCCGGCTTTGCGGCAACTGGTGCCTTGCTCCCGGTTCCTGCTGCCTTGCTTGGCTGCGGCTTCGCGCCGCTCACATCACTCTCTAACAGAGCGACATCCGGGACGGCCGACTGGCTCACCTTGGTGGTCGGTTTGGTCGCCGGCTTGGCGGCTTGCGCCGATGCTTGCTGCGACGCTGCGGGCTGCTTCATCGCAGGTGCTTTTGTCGTCGCAGTGGCCAGTTGCGACTTCTGTGTCTTCGCCTTCGACTGTTGTGTTGCGTCGGCGGTAAGCTTCGCCGGCGCCGCGGTCTTCATCGCTGGCGTCGTTTTTGCCGGCGGAATTGCCTGTGCTGTCGCTGGCGCTTTCGCTTGCGGCTTGGCCTTCGCTGCAACCGCCTGCTTCTGCGGCACTTTCTTTTCCTCCGGCGCAGGCGCCTCCGGTGCCGTGGCGATGGGCTTTTCCGGCACTGGCATGACGCTTTCGCTGCCGCTCGGAGCAACGGCGCCAATCGTCGCCTGGCGATAGAGGGCCTGTTCTGCCCGCTCTAACAGATACAGCGCTTCAGGGCGACGCGCGAACAGGACCGACGATTTACCTGACAGGAGCGCGCTACCGCTATTCCGGTTGCCGGCAGCCAGCGCCTTGCCCGGCACCAGCAGGAGCGTGGCGAAAGGCTGACCCGCGCAGGTGACTTGCAGCTGATCAGCCGCCCCCGAGAAGCCGAGAGCTGCGCCCACATCTTTGACTTTCCGGCTCTCGAAACGCGGTGCGGCACAGCGTCGGCCGTTGACGTCACTGACCCCACCAGCCTTGACCATCACCAGTGCGCCGAGATGTGGGTCACCAGCATTGCCCTGGGGAACGCCGGTCGGGAAAACTGCGCTGACAAACCAGGTGCCGTTGAAGGCGCTCGGCAAAGCACCGGCAGCAGGCGGCGTGCTATCGGCGGCAATGGCCGGCAGAGCCATGCCGGTGACCGCCGCCCATAAGGCGAGAGACAGGATGTGCGGCGCCTTCATCATTCTCTCGGCTCAGAACAGATCGACGGTCACGTTACGACCGTCCAGGGGTTGCAGGGGCCGCGCATTCATCGTGAAGACCTGGGCGAAGCGTTGGATTTGGCCGACACCGGCCTCGATCGGGTCACGGAAGACAACCCAGTCGACGATCTCGCTGCAGGGCGGCGTGGTCAGGGATCCGGCATAGCGGTAGCTGGCGGCGCCGCGCGGCAGCAGCTGCGCCAGATCGCTGATGCCATCGAGTACGACCGTGCCCGGCTTCATCGGCATGCGGGCCAGCAATCGTCCAAGCAGATCGTTGGCACGGCCGGGACGGAACAGCACCGCCAGCACGGCGAGCCCGTCGCCTTTTGCCGCCTTATGAACAAAATGCGCCTCCAGCGGCCAGCGCTTGCCGGCCACCGCATGTTCGCTGGGATGATGGAAATGCAGCTGCTGGAAAGTGAAGTCACGCCCAGCCAGCTTGAGCTTGCTGGTCGCACTGCCATTTTCCGGATCAAGCTGCAACGTGTGACCGGTATTGCTGAGCCGCGCCCGGCAGGGATGCCAGTCGAGGGTAAGATCCGCTGCCTGGCCGAGATGGGCGGCGGCGAGATCGATCGGCGATTGGCGCTTGCCCTGGCCGCAAGCCTGATAGGCGGGGGCCAGCTGCCCCCAATGGCTGGGGCCTTCCTGGCCGCCATAGCTCCAGGGAACGGCACCGCTGGCCATGGCCTGCCAGGACCGAGCGAAGGGCCATAGGCCGCCGGCCAGGCCGCCCAAACCGGCCGCCGCCAGTCGCAGGACCTTGCGGCGATCGTGCCGATCCAGATTTGCCTTGTTCGTCATCATACCCCGGCGGACAGCGCCGGCAGCCCACCAAGCCGGCATCTTCCAAGCCTAGGCAGCCAAGCTTAAGAGACGGTGAATACCGGCATCGTCAGGTGCCAGGATGGCAGCTGCTGTGTCGCTTTTTGCCGCCGGTGCCCGTCAGGCCGCGGCGGCGCGGCGATCCTTGACCAGATCGATCCAGCGCCGGGTGACGATACCGCAGAATTCGGTGGCCGCCTTGCCGTGCCGGACCAGCTCGTTACGCGCCTGTTCCAGCTTCTGCTGGCCGACCGTGTCGCCGAACCGCTTGGTGATGACATGGCCGAATTTGTTGATCCAGGTATCGGCCAGGATCTCGGACACCTCGAAATGGCACTGAAAGCCATAGGTCGTCTCGCCATAGCGGAAAGCCTGGTTGAGGCAGGTCGGCCCCGTCATCAGCCGGATGCCCGCCTCCGGCAGGCCGAACGTGTCCTCGTGCCATTGCATGATG
>DATMUQ010000368.1:0-8312 GCA_035563795.1 Terriglobales bacterium
CACCAGCCTGGCCGTTGCCCGAGCCTTGTCCGCCACGCGACTGCGCCATGTTGCGCTTCGACCACATGTAGACGAGGACCACAACGGCAACCAGGATGATCAGCTTGGGAAATGTAGGAATGCTAAACATTCAGCCATTTAGCGGCGCGTCGGGGCTGCGGTCAAGGCCGGCAACGATGTCGGCTTCCTGACAAGCGCCCGCCTCGGCCCCACATCAGCTCAAAGCTCGAGCGCCCCGGCATCGCGCAGCAGGTGCTGGGCTACGTCCGTATAGGTCCCGTCCGCCGTATGCAGCACCAGCGGCGCCAGCAGCCGCGCCGGTGCTCGCTTGTCCTTGCGGCCCTGGACGAGGACGCGGTGCGCCTCTTCTCCGGCCTTCGGCTGGATCGGTAGAATCACCAGACTGCCCAGCCGCTCCCGCATCAAGGCGAGCAGCTCGGGCAGCCGGTCGGCGCGATGAATGAAAGTAACCGCCCCGCCGGGCCGCACGATACGGGCGGCAACCGCCACCCAATCCGCCAGCCGCGCATCGGATTCGACATTGGCGAGCGCCTTGATCGGATCCGCCGAGAGGCTGGCTTCGCCCTGCGGCAGATAGGGTGGATTGACGATGACCTGGTTGATGGTCCCCAGGCCCACCATCACCGTTTTATCGAGAATCGAGCCATGCCGCGTCTCGTAGCGATCCGCCAGGCCATTGGCCGTGGCATTGCTGGCGGCGAGCGTGGCCAGCGGCTCCTGGAGATCGATCCCAATGCCGGCCAGGCCCGGCAGCCGCATCAGCGCGCATAGCCCGGCCGTGCCCACGCCGCAGCCAAGATCGGCAATCCGGCCGCCGGCCGGCGCGGCAACGGCGGCAGCCAGCAGCACCGGATCGATGGCGGCGCGATAGCCGTCGTGCGGCTGCTGCAGCGTGAGGCGCCCGCCGAGGAACTGATCGGTTGTCGTTGCCAGGCCGCTTGCAGAGCCCGGCGCAGCGGCACCGACGGCCGGCGCGGCATTGGCAGCCTGACGCTCAGCTGCCATCGGTCTGCCCGTTGAGGGAAAGACCTGGATGTTCCGGCGCTCCTTGATCGGTGGAAACCGGCATCGGTTCCGCCTCGCGCATCAAGCGGCGGGCCTGGGCGATATCCTCGCTCGCCACCATCAGCCGCTGCTCCAAGCCGGTGAGGCTGCCGAAGAACATCTGGCTGGTATGCTGGTCGAGCACCACCACCTCGATCCCGGCTTCACTCAGGAGATGGGTCAGGAATGACAGGCGGATCGGATCGTTGCTGCGCGTCAGTTCTTCCATTCCACCCTCGAATTGCCACACCCAGACTGCCCGTCCCGCGTCCTGGCCGCGCCCTGCGCCCTTTCGCCGCGGTATCCCGGTATGTCCGCCCAAGCGGAACCCGCCGTGCCAGCAGCCTTGACCTATCTTAATATGTTTCTATGCTCCGCGGCCATAAGCTGGCGGGGCGACATCCGACATAGGGGTGGGGGATGCCTTGTGAGGACGGCCTATCGGGCTTTCCTCGGTATCCAAGGGTTTCGCAGCGCCGGTGGCAGGAATCGAGGATAGAAGCGTGGCCGTCATCATCAATCTGGACCAGGAACGCGAGAAAGAGCAGCCCGATGCCCTGACCCGGCTGACGGACCTGGTGAACGACGACCTCGCCCAGGTCAACCGCCTGATCATCGAGCATATGCACAGCCCGGTGGAGCTGATCCCGCAGCTGGCCGGCCATATCATCGCCGCCGGCGGCAAGCGCCTGCGTCCGGTCCTGACCCTGGCCGCCGCCCAGATGTGCGGCTATCGCGGCCTGCGCCATGCCGCCCTCGCTGCCTGCGTCGAATTCATCCATACCGCCACCCTGCTGCATGACGACGTCGTCGATGAGAGCCGGCTGCGCCGCGGCGAGGCCTCGGCCAATGTGCTCTGGGGCAACAAGCCCAGCGTGTTGGTCGGTGACTTTCTGTTCAGCCGCGCCTTCCAGCTGATGACCGCCGATGGCCATCTGCGGGTGCTGGAAATCCTTTCCAATGCCTCCGCCATCATCGCCGAAGGCGAAGTGCTGCAGCTCGTCACCAGCAATGACACGGCCACGTCGGAACAGGCCTATCTCGAGGTCATCAAGGGCAAGACGGCCGCCTTGTTCGCTGCCGCCTGCGAGGTTGGCGCCGTGGTCGCCGACCGCCCGAAGAAGGAGCATGAGGCGCTCGGCTCCTATGGCATGAATCTCGGCATCGCCTTCCAGCTGATCGATGACGCGCTGGATTATTCGGCGAAGCAGGAACAGCTCGGCAAGACCATCGGCGACGATTTCCGCGAGGGCAAGATCACCCTCCCCGTCATCCTCGCCTTCCTGCGTGGTGACGAGACCGAACGCGACTTCTGGCGCCGTACCCTGGAACAGGTCGAGCAGACCGATGACGATCTGCGCCATGCCCTCGCGCTGATGGACCGCCACGGCACCTTGAAGGACACGGTGCAGCGCGCCGCCCATTATGGCGCCATCGCTCGCGACGCCCTCGGCATCTTCCCGGATAGCCCGGAAAAGCGTGCCCTGATCGACGTCGTGGAATTCGTCATCCGCCGCGGCCACTGATACCGCAGCAGCCCTTTCCGGCTTAACTTTTTGCCCGGAACAACCCCGGTGCGGGGAGTGATTCTCCCCGGCGGCCAGCCATTTATCGGCGGTTTTTCAAGGTTTTGACGGGCTTTTCGGAAGGGCTTGCACTGTCATCGGCTTGTCGCTATAACCGCGCTCACCCAGCAAGGCCTGACGGCCTTTTCCCGCGTGTCGGAGTGTAGCTCAGCCTGGTAGAGCACTAGCTTCGGGAGCTAGGGGCCGGAGGTTCGAATCCTCTCACTCCGACCATTCAATTTTCACGGTCATGGTCCAAACTGCACGCGGGTCCAGCCGGGATCTCCTGCTGCCGCGGTCACGCCGCCCAGGACACATCTTCTCTTCACTTGACCGCACCAGCCGCGGCGATATCAATCCATCATCAAAATGCAGGTTGCGGTCTGCCCGCTTTCATATTGAATCGGCCCGGTTCCGTATCTTGCTCGCAGACCACCAGCAATCCGAAAGCCGCAATGACATCGACGGATGACAGTGACGATACCGCGCTCGAACAGCGCCTCGCCTTTCACCGGCATATGCACAAGCATCTGCAGGAATTGTCGTTGTTCGTGCTGTACGAGGCAGTGGAAAGCGACCTCACCGATGTCGAATGGGCGCGTCAGCTGAAACAGCAGATGGCTGAGATGAAGGACCTGCCGCGTCGGCGCGTCCGGATGCCGTTCGAGCAGACCAAGACACCCGCCTTTCATGCCTTCGTCGAGCGGCTCTATGCCGCCAATCCCGCGCCGGTCCTGATCTGGACGGAATTCGCCACCACCTGCGGCCCGATGCGCATCGGCTCGATCACCGATGTGAATTTCGATTTCGGCTTCGATGCCAATGCGGCCGGTATCGTCACCCTCACCACCGTCGAAGGTGCCGACCGCTTGCTGCTGAGCTGGGAAGAAGACGATGCCGGCCAGCGCGTCCTGGAAATCGAAGTCACCGGCAAACGCTGGTGTCAGGCGCTCAGTCCTAAATAACCGATCCTGGCCGTCCCGCTTACCAAGACGGGCTGTCATGGCAATGCTGCATTGCGTCTGTTGGCCGCATTTCGGGCCGTGCCGACAACTTGACGCCCGGCTCCCCAGAGCCGATATCTTATGAGGACGCGCTGTTTCTGGTGCGGCCGACGGGCCTGGACGACCTGGCCCCTGATTTCTCACCATCAAGGACGACCTTGGTACTGCTAAGGAGTTAGCAATGCCCTGGATCCTGTTTGCCATCGCCGGCGGCCTGGAAACCATCTGGGCGCTCGGACTGCGCGAGGTTCACGGCTTCTCTTCCCTGCTGCCCGGCCTGATCACTGTGGCGGCGATGCTGGGCGGTTTCGCCCTGCTCGCCCAGGCGATCCGCACGGCGCGACACTGGCCCGTCACCACGGCCTATGTCGTCCTCGGCGCCCTCGGTGTCGTCATGCCAGGCGCCTTCTGGCTGCAACAAGGGATGAACCCGGCGGAGATCGGCTGCCTGCTGGCAATCACCGGCGGTATCGTGAGCCTGCAATTCATCGGCCGCAGCGAGAAACGGAAACCGCGCGACAATTAGCGGCGCCCGCTTACGCGGGCGCCTGCGGCTGCTTCGGCCATTACCTGATCAGGCAGCGAGCTGGTTGAGCTTGGTCAGCAGATAATCGAGATCTTCCGCAGCGAGATCGTCGAACTGCGTGAGGATGCGCTCGATCACCTTCATGGCGAAACGCTGGCGGTCATTCTCACCGCCATCGAGTTCCGTCTCACGGGCAACGTCGAAGCCAACCCGGAACGCCGGATAAAGATGCGGCGGCAGGCTGGTGCGGCCATAGATCGTCTTCAGGCCGAGACGGCCTTCATCATGAATCAGCACACGCGCATTGACGATGCTGGTATTCGACAACACCGCCAGGCTCGCCTCGAAGAACGCCAGGTCGCCGGTGCAGAGTGCGCGCAGGATCAGTGAGGGCGTCAGGCGGCGATGATCACGCAGCTGCTTGCAGAGATCGACGACATCGGCGCTCTTCATCCCCGGCGGCAGCAGATTGACGGTGGCCCGCTCACGCGCCTGCAGCACGATATCGGTTGCCGCTTCCACGGAAATCTCCTGCTTGCTGAGCAGAAAATCGCGCAGACGCTCCGACACCATGTTGACGACGCGCTCGGCGATAGTGATCGGCAGCTGCGGCCGGCTGGCGACGGAATTTGCCACGGCGGGATTGTCGCCGTGCTTCTTCAGCGCCTTGGTGAATTCGGCCTCGCCGACTTGCGCTGATTTATTGTTCATCAATTCAGCGACCACTCCGGGCGACTTGCCATGATCGATCAGGGCATTTGCCACATTGGCGGAAACGCTTTCGCGGCGGGCAACCGCCTTCTGCTTGTCGGCACCGGAATTGCGCACGATCTCGATCAAGTCGGCATCGTCCAGCACGCTGGAGAATTCCAGCACCGGCAGCGACACTTCCTCGACATCGCGGGCAAGCGCCAAGGCGACATCCTTCGGCAGATCCGGATTCGATTTCAGGTGATGCGCCAGCGTGCTGCGCACCATGACCTCGGCATCCTTGGCCATGAGACGGAAGATCTGGTTGGCAAGCTCCCGCTCCTTGTCGGAGAGGTTGGTCACATCAAAAGCATCGGCGACCTTGGCCGCGGTATCGACCCGCGCATCAACTGACGGATCGCTGAGCAACCGCTGCACATCCGCTTCGCTGAGGATCCCCGCCATACCTTTTGCTCCATGCTGACCATCGGGAACTGCTCCCGGTAGGTCTTTCATGAAACATCGAGAAAGTTAAAAATCTAATACCGGGAAGCCATCCGGGGCCAAAAAAACCTGACAGAAACCCTGCCTAAATCATTAAAATTGCACGCAATTATCCCCAGGCGGCAGTGGAACCTCGGCCATTTCGCGCATAGCGCCCGGGTCCGCGGCTGCGCCGGCCGCCGCATAGGCAGTCCAAGCCGTCCCCGGGTCGCCACTGGTGAACCCAATCCCTGGCAAACTTGCCCCTTAACGTGCCCCCCACCATACCTGGGGCAAAGCGGCTGATGCCGACTCGCCGGGTCAGGCGGTGCCCAAGACCTGATCGAGGCTGCGGCCCAGCTTGTCGACGATCTCGTCCAACTGCGCATCCGGCATGTTATAGGCGGGCGCCAAGATGATGTGGTCGCCGTTCTTGCCGTCGATGCAGCCACCGCCGGGATAGCAGAGCAGCCCCTTCTCCATCGCCGTCTGGCGGATCTTCAGCCAGGTCTTCTTGGCGGGATCCAAGGTCGCCTTGGTTTCCCGGTCGGCCACCAGTTCCAGCCCCAGCAGCAGGCCGCGGCCGCGGATATCGCCGACATGGGGGTGCTGGCCGAATCGCTCTTCCAGCTTGCCACGCAGGAGCTGCCCCTTGCGGCGCACCTCCGCCAGAAGGCCCTCTTCCTTCATCACCTGCTGCACCGCCAGCGCACCGGCGCAAGCCAAGGTATGGCCGGCATAGGTATGACCGTGCTTCAGGGTACCGGAGCCATCGGCAATGGCGCGGTAGATCCGCTCATGCACCAACAGGCCGCCAATCGGCATATAGCCACCGCCAAGGCCCTTGGCGACGGTGATGATATCCGGCGTCACCTGGTCTTCCTGGCAGGCATAGAGATGGCCGGTCCGACCCATGCCGCACATCACCTCGTCGAAAATCAGCAGCACGCCATAGCGGTCGCAGATTTCGCGGATGCGCTTCAGGTAGCCTGCCACTGCCGGCACCGCACCCAGGCTGGCACCGACCACCGGCTCGCAGATAAAGGCCGCGACCGTGTCCGGACCTTGCGCCAGGAGTGCCGCTTCCAATTCGTCGGCGACACGCAGGCCATAGGCCTCGGCGCTCTCATCGGCGCGGCGATAGCGGTATTCATAGCAGGGCGCGATATGATTGACCGGCTGCAGCATCGGCTCATAGGGCTGGCGGCGATTGACGTCACCGCCCAACGACAGCGCGCCCAATGTGTTGCCGTGATAGCTGCGCTGGCGGGCGATGAAGCGGCTGCGCTGCGGCTGGCCGATCTCCAGGAAATACTGGCGCGCCATCTTCAAGGCGCCTTCGACCGCCTCGGAGCCGCCGCTGACGAAGAAGGCCTTGTCGATCCCCGCCGGCGCCTGGCTGGTCAGGATCTCCGCCAGTTCCTCGATCGCAGGTGTCGTGAAAAACAGCGAGTACGCATAGGAAACTTCCGCCACCTGCCGCTGGATCGCCGCCACCACCTTGGGATGATTGTGACCCAGACAGGAAACCGCCGGCCCACCGGATGCATCGAGATACCGACGGCCGGCATCATCGATCAGATAGCTGCCTTCGCCGCGCACGATGCTGGGCGGCTGATTGCTGATATCGCGGGGGAAAACGTGACTCATGACGCACTCACCAAGCCATTAAGTTAATGCCCGCATGTCAGGTTTCGGGCTTCGTCGCCAAGCGTCATAGCGTGGCCTCCCCCATCGCGCCAAGAGCGCAATTGTCGTGGGACAATAGCCCCAAAAATCCGGAACTAACCGATCCGCTAGGTATTCCCTCTGACAAGAGCACCATAAAAGGGGAGTCACATGGCGCAAGCGGCCCATCAGGAGCTGCCGGTTCCGGGCAGGATTCCGCCCGCGACGGCCTGGCTCAAGGAGCATCTCAAATATTTCCTTCGCCGCAGCATCTCGAGAATGCGCGTTCCGGACCGTCCCTGGTTCGATCGCGACGGAACCGAGCTGTTCGAAACCTTGCTGCAGCGCAGCCAGCTTTACATGGAATACGGCTCGGGCGGCAGCACGGTCCTGGCCGCCCATCTCGGCAAGGACTTTGTCTCCGTCGAATCCGATCGCAACTTCTCCAAGGCAGTGACCGGCCGGATCGGCGCCACCGAGCGATCAGCTAACATTGTGGCAGTGAATATCGGCACCACGGGCGCCTGGGGCGCGCCGCTCTTCACCCGGCCCAATGAAGGACGGCTGCAATCGTGGAAGCAATATGTCATTGCACCCTGGCTGCGACTACCGCCCGGCACGATCCCCGATCTCGTGTTGATCGATGGCCGGTTTCGCATCGCCTGTGCGCTCTATTCATTGATGCAGTTGCACGGGCGGGAGGACGTCACCATCCTGTTTGATGATTACGGCGATCGGCGCAACTACCATGTGATCGAAAGCTTCGCGCGGCTGGAACAGATGGCCGGCCGGATGGCGGCCTTCCGTCCGCGCAGCGATGTGGCCATCGAAGACCTCGCCGCGGCACTCGATTGCTTCATGATCGACTGGCGCTGAACGTCTGACCTGCACTCCTGAGCCGTCAGCTCGCCGGTACCGCTTTCAGCGTTGCCGTCACGAGCTGCGCCAGGACGGGACCGAACGCCTTATCAAAGGCGGCAACCACCTGCTGCATGTCGGTGCCGGTGGACTGTGCCTTGTTCTCGACCGCAATCGTGCTGACGATCTTGCGATCGCTCATGCGCACCAGCTTGCCGGTGATGCGGATATGCGCGCCGGCAACCGGACCGCCATATTCGGCCTGGAAGTCCCAGACATCGATCTGCAGCACGTAATCCGGCACCAAAGACGCCACGTCACGACCGACCGCGACACAACCCGACTGGTCGAAGGCCTGGATCAATTTGCTCTGTACCAGATTGGGGACATTGTCTACCCAGGCAGCGCTGGCAAAATATTCGGTGACATTGCCGCCGCGCCGTAAGGCGATGC
>DATMUQ010000369.1:0-2732 GCA_035563795.1 Terriglobales bacterium
GGTCTCCCGCCGTCAGCCCACCGTCTACCAGTCCAACCAAATAGCCTGATCGATGGCCGCCATGACCGAAACCCGGCCAACCGCCCCCGCTCCCCGATCCATCGCCTCCGGATCCGGCAGCAATGTGGTTGCCGAACCGACAGCCACGAACCGCAGCGGAACGGTCGACGTCATCATCGCTGCCTGGAACCGCGCCGATACGATCGAGCGCGCCATTCGCTCGGTCGCCGGCGAGGACGACGTCAAGGCCGTGATCGTGGTGGACGACGCCTCCAGCGATGCCACCTTCGCCGTCGCCTCTGCACTGTGTGCCAGTCTGCCGAAGCTGCGGGTCATTCGCCAACCGCGCAATGGCGGTCCTTCGGCCGCCCGCAATGCCGCCCTCGATCTCGCCCGCGCCGACTGGATCACCATTCTCGATGGCGACGATTACATGCAGCCGGGTCGACTCGGCCGCCTGCTCGCCGCCAGTAAAGATGCCGACATTGTCGCCGATGACCTGCTGCAAATTCACGAGGATGCCCCGGCCGGAACCACTGCCCGGCCGCTGCTCGAAGTCCAGTCGGCAAGTGCGGTCAGCCTCGGCGATTTCGTGCGCGGCAATATCAGCAGCCGCAGCCGCCACCGTCGCGAGATGGGTTTCCTGAAGCCGCTGATCCGCCGCGCCTTCCTGCGCCAGCATGGGCTCAGCTATGACGAGGCGGTGCGGCTCGGGGAGGATTACCTGCTCTATGCCGGCGCCCTGGCCCATGGTGCGCGCTTCCGCCTGGTGCCGGCGGCCGGCTATGTCGCGGTGATGCGGCCAGGCTCGCTCAGCGGCCAGCACTCGCGCCAAGACCTCGAGGCCCTGCTGCGCGGCGATCTGCGCCTCGCCGCCTTGCCACAACTCTCCGCCGCCGATCGCCGGGCGATCGGTCTCCATTGCCGGCATATCGACGGCAAGATCCGCTGGCTGGTGATGATCGAAGCCGTCAAGGCCCGGGACTGGCCGCGTTTCGCCGCGACCTTCCGCACCGCCCCCGCCACCTCCTTCGAACTGATCGGCAAATTGCTGGAACAAGTGCAACTGCGCAGCGGCCGCAAGCTGCGCCATCTCCTGGGGCTGCGCGATGCCACCTGATGCGAGTTCGATGATGGGCGATTTCGACAACACGGTGCCGCGTGTCAGCCTGATCGTCACCGCCAAGAACCTGGAACGCTATATCGATGCCGCCTTATGGTCCGCCCGGCGCCAGAGCCTGCGGGACATCGAGATCCTGGTGATCGATGACGGATCGACCGATCGCACGCCGGCCATTATCGCCGAACATGCTGCGGAAGACGACCGCATCCGCGTGCTGGAGGGACCCGGCCGAGGGCCCGCCGCTGCCCGCAATGCCGGCATCTGGTCGGCGCGCGGCGAGTGGATCGCCGTGCTCGACGGTGACGACATCATGCATCCCAAGCGCCTGGAAGTCCTGCTGATCGCGACGGTGGTCGAGGATGCCGACATCCTGGCTGATAACCAGATCCTGTTCTTCGAGGATGGCAGCCCCTGCAGCTACCTGTTGGAGGGAGAAGCCTGGCAACGCCGCCGACGGATCGAACTCGGTGACTATATCCGTGCCAACATCATGTTCTCGGACGGGGCGGCGCTGGGCTATCTGAAGCCCCTGTTCCGGCGCGCCATGCTGGGTGGCGGTGGCATCGTCTATGACGAGAGCCTGCGGATCGGCGAGGATTACGACTTGGTCGCCCGCCTCCTCTGGGCGGGTGCCACCTTCGCCTATGTGCCGGGCGCGTTTTATTTCTACCGGCGCCACCAGGGCTCCATCTCCTTTCGCCTCCGCACCGCCGATATCGCCAGCCTGCTTGCCGCCGCCAATCGCTTCCATGCCAAGCTTTTCGCCACCCCGGATTTGAGCGCCGTGTCGCAGGAACGGCGCGATGCCTTGATCCGCGCCGGGCAATTCAGCCGCTGCGTCGATAACCTGAAATCCCGTGCCTTCGGCGCCGCCACCCTCGACCTGGTGCTGCATCCCAGTATCTGGCCCTTGCTGGCCGATGCTTTGCGCGACGGCATCGGCCGGCGCCTGGCTGCTAGGACGGCGCGCAAACCGGCTGAAGCAACGCCGGCACCGGCCAAGCGCTTCGCCTTGTTGAGCAGTTCATCAGGATCGCGGCCGGCGGCACTGATTGCCTATCTGGAAGCGGCCGGCTGGCAAGGCAATGTCATCCACTGCCCGATCTCCAATGGCCGGATGACAGCCGACTTCGCCGCGCCGATCCTGCTGGAGCTGCCGCAGGTCCGGGATCTCGATCTTGTATTCTATGATGATGACCGCCTGCGCGACTGGCTGCCCTATCTGCTCTCCCCGGCCGCTCGGCTGGTGCGCATCATCGGCCAGAGCGAAACGTCTCCAAGCTGGACTCAAGGTGATCAGCTGCCCGCCGGTCCGGCCGGATTGCCGCTCACACTGACGGCAGCCGACATCGCCGACCCCCAGCTCCTCGCCCAGCAGCTCGCGCAGGTTGCCTAAAATCAGTTTGACGTGTGAAGACTGGTGACGGGAAGACGGCGCGCCGGATCAGGCGCGCCGGAACGGCTGGGTGTAATAGCGCCAGGCGCCGACCATCCAGTAATAGAGCTGGTTGCGGTAGGAGAAATTGAAGTCCGGCAGCAAGTCGTTGCCGCCATGCATCCATTCCTTTACCGCCAGCCGCGTATCCCAGACCGCCGGGCGGATGAGATC
>DATMUQ010000370.1:0-7091 GCA_035563795.1 Terriglobales bacterium
CAGCGGCACGCCGACTGCCAGGATGGTCGCCATGGAAAGCGCCGAACCGGCCGGCCAGTCATTAGCCTTGCCGAAGGCGGATTGGATGAGATTGGCGACCATCGATCCATCCGGGCCGCCGACCAGGGTCGGCGTGATGTAATCGCCCACCGTCGGCACGAAGATCAGCACCGCAGCCGAGATCACACCGGGCGCCGAAAGCGGCAGGACGATCTTGAAGAAGACCTTCGCAGGCCGAGCGCCGAGATCGGACGCCGCCTCGAGCAGTGCCCGTTCCACCCGGTCCAGCGACACATAGATCGGCAGGATGGCGAAAGCGAGATAAGCATGGCTGAGGGCGATGATGACGGCGGCCGGATTGTAGACCAGGAAAGGCAGCGGCTCATGGACGAGCCCGAGCCCCAGCAGGGCCGAATTGAGGACGCCATTGAAGCCGAGGATGATCTTCCAGCCGAAGATGCGCAGCAGATAGCTGGTGAAGAACGGTGCCGAAACGATCACCAGCAAGGCATGCTTGTAGCGGCCGGCGCGGAAGGAGACGACATAGGCGACGGGATAGGCCAGCACGACAGTGACGATGGTGACCAGAGCGGAAATCGTCAGCGAGCGAAGGAGCACGCGCCAGAACAGCGGATGAAAGATATTGTCCTGATAGGCCGCCCAGGAAAATTCGGTGAACAGCGCGGTCTGGTCAGTGCGCTGGAAGCTCAGCACCAGAATCAGCGCGAGCGAGACGGATACCGTGAGAATCGAGCTGATTCCCAGCGGCGTCAGCAGCAGAAATCTGCCGATCTTCCTCCCTAGATGCGGCACTGCGCCTTCCCCGGTCTGTTCGGTTTCTTGCCGCCATGTTTCGCCGCCGTCATGAAATAGTCAATGAAATTTTCATTCAAAGTTTCAGGCAGGCCAAAGCAAAACGCCGGGCACAGGGCCCGGCGTCTGTCAGGTAGCAAACCCGGCTTTGATCAGGCGTCGAGACGCTCCAGCACCAGCAGGTCCTGGGGCGCGAACTGCACCGAGACCGGGCTGCCGCGCTCCGGCAGGATCGAGGCCGGGTTGTTGAAGGTGTCGAGCGAGATGGCGCTTTCCTGGAAGCGGACACGGATACGTACCACCGAGCCGAGGAAGGCGACTTCCTCGACATTGCCCTGCATCTGGTTGCCGCCCGGCAAGGCATGACCATTGACCAGCGAGAGCGATTCGGGACGCAAAGCCACCGACCAGGTCTCGCCCTTCTGCGCGTCGGCGATATTGCGGCCGGTGCGGATGGTCTGATCATCGACGATCAGCTGCCCCGCCTGTGCATCGAGCACCTTGGCCTTCAGGAAGCTCAGATGGCCGACGAAGGAAGCGACGAAGCGGGTCGACGGGGTGTTGTAGATCTCGGCCGGTGTGCCCACCTGATCGGCCCGGCCCTCATGCATGACGACGATACGGTCGGACATGGAGAGGGCTTCTTCCTGATCATGGGTCACGAAGATGGTGGTGATGCCGAGCGAGCGCTGCAGGGCACGGATTTCCTCGCGCAGCGAGACGCGGATCTTGGCATCGAGCGCCGAGAGCGGTTCATCGAGCAGCAGCAATTGCGGCTTGTTGGCCAAGGCGCGCGCCAAGGCGACACGCTGCTGCTGGCCGCCCGACATCTGATAGGGATAGCGGTCGGCAAGATGCGGCAGCTTGATCAGCTGCAGCATTTCCTCGACCCGGCTCTTGATCTCGGCCGGCGATTTCTTCGCTACCTTCATGCCGAAGGCGACATTCTCGGTGACGGTCATATTGGGGAACAGCGCATAGGCCTGGAACACCATGCCGACATTGCGCTGATTGGCCCGGAGATGAGTGACCTCCTTGCCGGCGATCCGGATGCTGCCCGAGGTCGGGGTTTCGAAACCCGCCACCATGCGCAAAACTGTGGTCTTGCCGCAGCCCGACGGCCCGAGGAAGGAGACGAACTCGCCCTGCTCGATGGCGAGGTCGAAACCATGCACCACCGTCGTCTGGTCGAAGCTCTTGCGGATATTCGAGAGTTCAAGAAATGCCATAACCTTGTCCTCTGGCGGCCAATCAGGCCGCGTGTTTCGTCTGTTTCTGGCGGCCGAACAAATTGATCAGTCCCATACAGGCCCAGGTCACCACGAAGGCGATGACCGCCAAGGCCGAAGGCTCGTAAGCCCGATTGGCACCGACATTCTGCAGATAGGGACCGAAAGCCGGCCGGTTGAGCAAGCTCGCCATGGTGAATTCACCGATGACGATGGCGAAAGTCAGAAAAGCGCCGCTCAGCACCGCCGATTTAATATTCGGCAGGATGATGCGGAACAGGATCGTTCCCATGCCGGCGCCGAGATTTTCCGCCGCCTCGGTCAGCGTCCGCACATCGATCGAGCGCAAGCCGGTATCGACCGCACGGTACATATAGGGTAGCGCCAGGGTGACATAGCTGAAGGTCAGCAGCATATCGGTGGTGCGGGCGTTCTCCGTCAGCGGCAGCCAGGACGAGCTGTTATAGAGCCTGAGATAACCAAAGACGATGACGATCGCCGGAATGACCAGCGGCATCAGCGTGATGAATTCCACCACCGGCCGCAGGCGCGGCAGGCGCAGGCGAATCCAATAGGCGGTCGGCACGACGATCAGCACGCCGACGACGATAGTCGCCAAAGCCTGGAAGGTCGAATAGAGGAACGATTCCTGGAACCGGGGATCGCCGAAGACCACCCGATAGGCATCAAAGCTGTACTCGCCTCGACGCATGCGCAGCGAGAACTCGAAGGTCGAGAGCAGCGGCAATGCGAAATAGAGCGTGCCGATGATGATGGCGACCCAGGCGCCCAATCTGCTTTGCTTGTTCATCGCAGCCACCTTTCACTGCGCTGCCGCAGCCAGATATAGAGGCCATTGGAAACGCCGGTAATGATGATCATGCCGAGTGCCAGGGCATAACCGAGATTCTGGTTATGCAGCACGTCGCCTTGGATCTGGGCGTAGAGCTTGATCGTGATGATGTTGAAGGCACTGCCGGTCAAGGCATAGGCCGTGGCGATGGCGCCGAAGGAATTGGCAAAGAGCAGCAAGGTCGTGCCGAAGATGCTGGGCCACAAGATCGGAAAGGCGACCATGCGCCAATATTGGCCGCGGCCAGCCCCCAGGATCTCCGCCGCCTCGCGCCATTCGCGCTTCAACCCGTCCAGTGCCGGCGTGATGATCAGGATCATCAGCGGGATCTGGAAATAGAGATAGACCAACGTCAGGCCCCAGAAGCTCAACAGGTTGAAGCCGGTCGAGTAGAGGTTGAAGCCGAGATAATCGCGCATCAGCACGGTGATCAGACCAACGCGGCCGAGGGTCGCCAGGAAGGCGAAGGCCAGCGGCAGGCCGGCGAAATTCGAGGCGACACCCGAGAAGGTCAGCAGGGTCGGGCGGATCCAGACCGGCAGCTTGCCAAGCACGATGGCAAAAGCGAGCACAAAGCCGAACAGCGCGCCAAGCACGGCGGAAGCGGTGCTGACCTTGATGCTGATCCAATAGGCTCCGACGATGGTCGGATCGGTCACCAGCTGGGCGAGATTCGCCAGGGTGAAATTGCCGTCGACATCCTGGAACGCGCCGATGATCAGATAGAAGGTCGGCAGGATCAGAAACAGCAGGGCAAACAGGAAAAACGGCGAGACGCCGAGCCAAGCAGCCCCATTTTTAAAACCGGCAGATCGGGTCTTGGTCATGGTCGTGGGAAGGGCTTGTGTCACGTTCGTCATGCGGGGAAGACCTATCAAAATGACCGGGGCTGCCGCCCTGGCCGGGGATCAACCCGACCAGGACCGGCAACCCCGATCCTCAATCAGGCGTCGTTACTGGACGTTGGCGCCAACCACGGAATCCCACTTCTTGGAAATGACTTCCTTGGCAGCATCCTGTTCCTCAACCGACGGGAAGACGGCCTTCTTGTAGCCATCCGCCGGCGGCAGCTTGTCGAGGAGATCCTGCGGCACCTTCTTGTTGGCGACGAGGTCGTTGAAACGGATCGGATGGCAATAGCCAGCCAGCCAAGCAAGCTGACCTTCATCCGAATAGAGATATTCCATCCACAGCTTGGCAGCGTTCGGATGCGGCGCGTACTTGCTGATCGCCTGCACGTAAACGCCGGCGACGACACCGCTCTTCGGAACGATGACATCGACCTTCGGGTTGCCCTTCAGCGTGTCACGATCGGCAAGCGCGTTGTAGTCCCAGCGGACCACGACCGGGGTGGTGCCCTGAGCCAGCGGGGCCGACTTGCCGATGACCGGCACGAAGTTGCCCTTCTTGTTCAGGTCGGCGAAGTAAGCGAGGCCCTTTTCACCGATATCATCCGGCTTCTTGGCGCCGGCATGGAGACCGGCGGCATAGACCGCGAGAATGGCCTGGTTCGAGGCGCGCGGGTCACCGGCGAGGGCGACCGAGTTCTTGAAGTCGGGGCCGAGCAGATCTTTCCAATCCTGCGGCGCGGTCTTCACGATGTCGCTGTTCACTTCGAAGGTCAGCACACCGTAATAGTCGCCGTACCAGTAGCCTTCGGCATCCTTGGCACTGGCCGGAATGGTCTTCCAGGTCGAGACCTTGTAGGGCATCAGCAGGCCTTCAGATTTGGCCTTCGGACCGAAGGAAACGCCAACGTCGATCACGTCGGGCGCCTGCGGGCCGGTATTGCCCTTGTTCGCCTTGATCGCTTCGACTTCGTCACCGGAACCGGCGTCGGGGTTGAGCTCGTTGATGGTCAGGCCGTACTTGGCCTTGAAACCGTCGATCACGGCGCCATAACCGCACCAATCGTGCGGCAAAGCGATAACCGTCAGCTGACCTTCCTTCTTGGCGGCTGCAACCAGCTCATCCATCGATTCGGCAGATGCGACTCCCGTGGCGATCGTCGTCGTCGACAGCAAGGTCGCGACGGAAAGCCGAACCATACGCATCCAAGCGGGCTTCATTTGCATTTTCCTCTCTCTCAGATAACGAAAGCAGCCGAATGGCGGCTTCCCCCACGCACCGCGAGCCCCCTGGGAGCCGGCATGCAGGCGCGCAATCTAATCAGTCACCATTGCAGTCTTGTGACGGATCAGTTCCCGCATGACATTTCCCAGGGGATAAGATGTGCGAAGTTGCAAAAGAGCTGCGCGAGCCCGAAAGTTGCAACCCAGCCTTCCGGCCCTCGAAAATGACTTTCATGCAGTTCCATCCCAGGTTTGGTAGCACCTATTAGGTGTATTTCTTTATTATGTCACAAAACTGTAATTCAATAATATGCGAGATAGCCGGAAACATAAAGCGCATTTGATCTTCGCAGTTGCAATAGCTTATCCGCCGCGCTGCAACAGCGCGGCGATATTACCGACAGCAACCACAAATGTTGGAATCCGAAAATATTCTGTCGCCGGGAGGCGAGATTAACCACCATCACCCGCGGGAACCGAACCCCACGCCCCAGTTGGACCGCGCCCGTCGATTCCAGCTCCCGAGCCAATGCCGGCATGGCGGCTAGTCCGCTTTATGTCACATGCATTGCCCTGGCGTGACGGCGCGACATATTCTCGCCGCTATCAAGCGTTAAACGGCGCCGTGAAACGGCGGCTTTCCAGATCGAGGCAAAGATGACACTGGCTCCCAATGAGGCGATCGAGACCATCATCCCGCCGCGGCGACGCGATCTCGGCGGCTTCGAAGTCGCCCGCATCCTGCCGATCGCCAAAAGACAGCTGGTCGGCCCCTTCATCTTTCTCGACCAGATGGGCCCGACCCGTTTCACCCCCGGCCAGGGGATCGATGTCAGGCCGCATCCGCATATCGGCCTTGCCACCGTCACCTACCTCTTCAGCGGATCGATCCTGCATAAGGACAGTGTCGGCTCGCGCCAGGTCATCCTGCCGGGCGACGTCAACTGGATGACGGCCGGCCGCGGTATCGCCCATTCCGAGCGCACGCCGCAAAGCGAACGCGCCGCCGGCGCTGCGCTTTTCGGGCTGCAATCCTGGGTCGCCCTGCCGCATGAGCATGAAGAGATCGAACCCAGCTTCCATCACCACGGCGTCGACCAGCTGCCGAGCTTCGATCTCGACGGCGTTCATGTGGCGCTGATCGCCGGCAGCTGGCAGGGCGCCACATCGCCGGTGAAGATCTTCAGCCCGCTCTTCTATGCCAAGGTCGAGATGCCGGTCGGCACCCGGCTGCGGATACCGGCCGATTACGACGAACGCGCCCTGCACCTGCTGTCGGGCCGCATCCTGCTGGCCGGCCAGGAGACCGAGGAGAGCCAGCTCCTGGTCCTGCAACCGGGCCGCGAGATCATCGTTGAAGCCTTGAGCCCGGTACGGCTCTTCGTCCTCGGTGGGGCGACGATGGATGGACCACGGCACATCTGGTGGAATTTCGTCTCCAGCTCGCAAGAGCGCATCGAGCAGGCAAAGGCCGATTGGAAGGCCGAGCGCTTCGCCCCGGTGATCGACGAAACGGAACGCATTCCCTTGCCGGAACAATAGCTTGACCGATAGCCGCCAGGCTGCTTAACAGGGCGCCCACGGCCCGACGTCTCGGAACTGTCACGGAACTGCGACGCCACAGTCAACAACCCATGACAAGACTGTCTCCATGTCTACTGCATCCGCCCTACAGACCGCGCCGATCGATCTGACTTATGCCAGCCAGTGCGATGGTCCGCTCGCCCGCGGCTTCATCCGCACCGTCGAGATTCTGACGGGCCAGCTCAAGCTGAAGAAGCTGTACGAGATCTACCAGTCCGAGATGCGTAGCTCGATGGATTTCTGGGGCGCCGCCATGCGGCTCCTCAATCTCAGCCTTGAATATGATACGGCGAAACTGGCAGCGATTCCCCGCGAGGGACCGCTGATCATCGTTGCCAATCACCCCTTCGGCCTGGTCGACGGCCTGCTGATCGGCAGCCTCACCAATCGCGTCCGCAGCGATTTCAAAGTGCTGACCAATGCCCGGCTCTATCCGCCTGATGCCGATGTGCAGCGCTATATCCTGCCGATCGATTTCGACACGACGGAAGAGGCGCTGAAGACCAATCTCGAGACCCGCGCCACCGCGCGCCGCCATAT
>DATMUQ010000371.1:0-3972 GCA_035563795.1 Terriglobales bacterium
GCCGACAGCAGGCCGTGGATGGCGTTTTAAAATGCTCCGCATCGATAGGCCCTGCTGCCGCCCATGAGTCAGATCTGGGTGGCCTTCATCTGACAGCGGTCCAAGGCAAATAACGAATCCCAGAGGCTCACCTGAGAGATATTGGCTGCATCACGGCCATCTGACCCCGTAGACAAACACGATGAACGCCACCAACGCCAAAACCAAAATCAGCCCGATCACCATAACAATTTTCTCGCCAATGATCCCGTAATAGGGCTTGCTGGGCCGCCAGCGCTTCCTGAGCCGCCTGGGTCGCCAGATTGGGGGACGCATGGCAGGCTAATATCACACAAGCGAGGCATACGGAAAACCCTAGCTAGGCCTGCTCGCGCCGTCGGCTACGCCAATGACCAGGATTGCGCAACCTGCCGAATGGTTCGCTGCTGCCATGAAGTCGCCAGAGGTTGATGCCAAACCGGAGCGTCGGCCTTTATCCGGCGGGTCTACTGCGACAATGATCTTGATGCGCAGTCTAATGCAAGTGGTTGGTTTGATTCTGTGGAGAAAATAAAATGAATTTTCAGACCGCTATATCAACATGTCTAGCGAAGTATGGGACTTTTCAGGGACGTGCGACTCGAAGTGAGTTTTGGTGGTTTAACCTTTTCGCTATCTTGATGGAGTGGGCGGCGGCGATTGCAGGAAGTGCCATTTCTCAGGACTTCGGCTCGGTGCTCTCGGCTCTGGTTTCACTTGCTTTCATTATTCCGCTGCTAGCGGTTGGTTGCAGACGGCTGCACGACATCGGTAGGAGCGGGTGGTGGCAACTGTTACTGCTTACCCTAATCGGGACAATTTTGCTTATCGTATGGTGGGCGACCCCAACAAAAAACGAACCAAATGATTACGGTGAAGTACCGAAGTTGGTTTAACGCCGCGCCATCCCGACTTTCCGGCATACCTTCTAAAACGCCTTATCGCTCGCGCAGCTATCGTCCCAAGGGGGCTCTGCAGCAATGATCTTGCATTTCGAGGCCTCGATGACGGCCTCTGCTCATCTGGCAAGAAGGAGCGCCAGCATGATGCCGCCCGAAATCGCGGTTCCGAATACACCCGCGAGGTTTGGGCCCATAGCCTGATAGATCAGGTAATTTCTCTTGTCTTCTTGTTTCGCCACGACAGCCGAGACGCGGGCGGCAATTGGCACCGAGGCGATCCCGGCGGAGCCGATCAGCGGATTGATCTTCTTCGTGAGGAAGATATTCATGATCTTTGCGGTGAGCACGCCTGAGGCCGTACCGAACACGAAGGCGACGAGGCCGAGAAAAACGATTTGCAGCGTCTTCACGGTGAGAAACGTATCGGCCGACATGGTCGAACCGATCGCGACGGTCAGAGTGATCGTGACCACATTCATGATGCCGTTCGCGGCCGTGCGAGACAAACGCTCCACCACCCCGACTTCCTTTAGCAGATTACCGAGCGCCAGCATTGTTATAAGAGGCGCTACCGGCGGAAAGAATAGATTGACGATTACCGCTATGACGATCGGGAAGGCGATCTTTTCCAGCTTGCCAACTTGGCGTGGTTGCTCCATCCGGATCAGCCGCTCTTCCTTGGTGGTGAGAAGTCGCATGACGGGCGGCTGGATCAGCGGCATCAACGCCATATAGGAATAGGCCGCGACCGAAATCTGCGGCAGCAGATGGGGCGCGAGCGTGACGGTGACGAAGATGGCCATTGGACCGTCAGCGCCCCCGATGATGCCGATCGCTCCCGCTTCCTGAATGCTGAAGCCCCACAACTTGGCGCCGATCAGCGCGACGAATATGCCGAGGTGCGCTCCAGCGCCCAGGATCACGAGCCGCGGATTGGCGATCATCGGGCCGAAATCCGTCATTGCACCGACGCCGAGGAAAATCAGCGGCGGCAGGATGAGAAGGTTCACGCCCTGATAGGCGTAGTGGAAGAGGCCACCCTGCTTGATCAGGTCGGAGCCCGGAACGTTGGCGACGATGCACGCAAAGCCGATGCCGATCAGCAGGTAGGGCTCGAAATGCTTGGCTATGGCGAGGTAAATCATCGTGCAGCCGACCGCGATCATGACCAAGTTGCCCCACCACATCTCCCGAAGGCCGGTCTGCTGGAGCAACGCTTCGAGGAAGAGAATGAACTGGTCGTGCATGTCCTAACCCTCTCCAGAAAATGCTCGGTGCAGCGCCCTAGTCTTGGATCGGATCGTTCGCGCCTGACTTCGCTATTCGGTCAAGCCAGGGAAAGGCAGCGAGGACAAACCCGATCCCGGCAATCACCACGAAGCTCAGGAAAAAATCGATCAGGCTGAGCAAGAGAGCGCCTTGAAGGGTGTCAGGAACGAGCATTTGCAATTCTCCTCAGTCGCTGCGGCGGACAGCCGCCGGTCTTGATCGACAGCAGGGCTGAAATCTGCACTGCGGTCGGATCGAAATGCTGCCGGTGCACGCGGGCAGCGCGTGGATCAGCTCCGGAAACGGCAGCTGGAACAGCGCCCGCACTTCCTCGCGGGTCCAATTGTGGCGGACTTGGCCAAGGCAGGCGTTGGAAAAAGACAACGCTTGCGCGAGAGACATTCAGTTTGCCCAATCACAATCGCAATACAGGCAGGATATCCATGGACCATCCGGCGGAACGACAGGACATGATGCAGAAGCCGTCGAATTCTCGGCCGGCGGGCAATTCCGAGGTCACCATAAGGCGGCGAAATCGGTTCCTCCTTGATTGAAGTCAACCCGACCTACCGATTGCGGGTGGCATTATGGCGGGTCTATTCACATCAACGGGCGCGCCGGGCGAGATTCACAGGACGGCGTTATCAGATGACAAATCGATCATCCAGGATGCGCCGATTGCGATGGCGCAAAAAGGTGCAGCTATGGATTTCGAGCTGAACGCGGAGCAGCGGCAGATTCAAGATACGGCCAAGCGGTTTGCCACCGAGGAAATCGCGCCGACGATCGAGGAGGAAGAGCGTCAGCACACGTTCAAGCCCGAACGCGTTGCCAAGATGGGCGAGCTCGGTTTCTTCTCCTGCGCGTTGCCGGAAGAACTGGGCGGCAGCGGCATGGGATTCATGGAATCGGCGCTGATGGCCGAACAGATCGCCAGGGTCTCGGCCTCCTGGCGTTTGCCCTTCAATATGCAGAACTTGGGGCCGGCGCTCACGGTCGCCAAGTTCGGCACGCCGGAGCAGAAGAAGAAATACGTGCCCGGCTGGGTCGCCGGCACGCAGCTCGGATTTTTTGCCATGACCGAGCCCAACACCGGTTCCGACGTGGCGAGCATGCGAACCCACGCCATCAATAAGGGTGACCATTTCGAGATTAATGGCAACAAGATGTGGATCTCGCAGGCGCATGTCGGCGATGCCGGGTTGCTCTACGCCTATACGGACAAGGCCAAGGGCAACAAGGGCATGACCGCTTTCATCATCGAGCCGAAGAAGATGAAAGGTTGCACGGCGCGGGCGATCGAAACCAAGCTCGGCCTGCATTGCGCCCCGACCGGGGAATTCGTGTTCGAAGGCATGCAGGTGCCGAAGGAGAATGTGCTCGGCCAGGTCGGCGATGGCTTCCGGGTGTGCATGTGGCAGCTCAACCAGACCCGGCTCGGCTGTGCCGCCGGTGCCCTGGGTGTTGCAGGCGGGGCGCTCGATCTTGCCATCAAGTACGCCAACGAGCGCACCCAGTTCGGCAAGGCGATTTCCCAGCATCAGATGATTCAGGCGCAGATCGCCGAAATGGTGGTCGAGCATCATGCGGCGCAAATGCTGGTCTACCGCGCCGCTTGGCTAAAGGATCAGGGCAAGCCGAACCAGTACGAGACGTCGGTTGCCAAGCTCGCCGCCTCTGAAGCGGCGGTTCATGCGGCCAACGAATGCATGAAGATTTTCGGCAGCTATGGCTTCTCGACCGAATACCCGGCCGAGCGCTTCTATCGCGATGCCAAGTCGCT
>DATMUQ010000372.1:0-3694 GCA_035563795.1 Terriglobales bacterium
AGCCGGTCGAGCCGATTCTGGAATTCGACCGCACCGTCAATCCCTTCCGCCAGGCCATCCTGACGGCACCCATCGAGCATGAAAGCGGCGTCGTTGCCATCCCGGATAAACCCGGTCTCGGCATCGAGATCGACCGGGCAGCGCTCGCCGCCTATACACTCAAGGATCAGTGACCGATGAGTGCCATTCCGGCGAATACGCGGCCGCTCAGCGGTCCGGCGCCGCGCCTGAAAGTGCCGGCCGGCGCCACCGATTGCCACATGCATGTCTATCTCGACGGCTTCACCTCGCAACCCGGTGGTCCGCCGATCGCCGAACTGGCGACCGTGGCGGATTATGCCCTGGTGCAACAGCGCCTTGGCCTGGAGCGCGCCGTCATCGTGCAGTCGAATGCCTATCAATTCGACAATGGCGCCACGCTTGCCGCCTTGGATCAGATCGGCAAGCAGCGGGCGCGTGCCGTCATCACCGTCTCGCCGGAGATGACATATAGAGATTTGCAGGCGCTCGATGACCGAGGTGTGCGCGGCGTCCGTGTCATGAACCTGCCGGGTGGCGCGGTGAAGATTGCCGAGATGAAGCCGGTCGAGCGCCTGGCGCGCGATATTGGCTGGCATCTCATCGTGCAGTTCAAGGGCCAGGAAGCAACCCAGCATCTTGACGCCTTGCGTGCCATCGAGACTGACTATGTCATCGATCATATCGGCAAATTCATCCCGCCGGTTGCGGCCGACGATCCGCAGGTTGACGCCATTCTGCGGCTGCTTGACCGTGGCAATGCCTGGTTCAAGGCCTGCGGCGCCTATGAGACCAGCCTGACCGGCCGGCCCGATTTTGCTGATGTGGCACCGCTGGTGCGCCGGGTCATCGCGCAAGCGCCGGAGCGCGTCATCTGGGGCTCCAACTGGCCGCATGTCGGCGTGCCGCGCAGCGCTTATCCCGATGATGCGGAACAGCTCGATCTGCTGCTCGATTGGGCGGCACCGGATGTCTGCCGCAAGATCCTGGTCGACAATCCCGCCCGTCTTTACGGCTTCTGAAACTCGTTCGCCTTATTGGGCGATGGCGAGATAGGCCGGCACCGAGACGATGGAGAGGATGGTCGAGATCAGGATGACGCTCGAGGTCGTATCGGCCTCGCGGCGATAGAATTCCGCCAGCATGAAAGGACCGGTACCGGTCGGCAGAGCCGAGAGCAGCACGGCCGCCTGGGTCAGGAACGGCGACAGGTGGAAGACGAAAACCGAGACCAGGGCGACGGCCACCGGCTGCAGGATCAGCTTGAACCCGACCAGCGGCAGGCTGGTCTTGAGGTCCTGCCAACTCACACCTTTGCGCTGGGCGAGGAAGAGACCGAGCGCCACCAAAGCGCAAGGCGAGGCGGTGCCACCCAGCATCTTGAGCACGCTCTCGACGGACGCCGGCATGGCGAGGCCGCTGAAGGAGAAGAGCGCCCCCAGCACCGGCGCCACCAATAGGGGATTGACCGCCAGCGAGCGCAGCACCGAGAGCACCATGCGCATGGTGCTGCGCGATTGATGGATATCGATCTCGATCAGCACGATGGCGACGCCGAAGATGACGCAGACGGTCATGATGGCGGCGATGGTGGTCGGCACCAGAGCAGCGGGGCCGAGGGCGGCCAGCGCCAGCGGGAAGCCCATATAGCCGGTATTCGCATAGCCGGCATTGAGGCCGTCGAGGGCGGCATTGGCCAGCGGCTTGCCGCTCCGCCACCGCCGGATCACGGCGAGGGCGAAGACGATGAAGCTGCCGAGGCCGAAGGCACCAATGAAGCCCGGCTGCCACAGCTCGGATCCGTGGCTATGGGCGATGATGTCGAACAATAGGGTCGGCAGTGCCAGATAGACGACGAAGCGGTTGAGTTCAGTGGTCGCATGCGGACCGAGGACGCCGAGGCGCCGGGTGCACCAGCCGGCAAAAATCAGCACAAAAATCGGCAAGACGACGAGCAGGGTCGGGAGCATGAAATCCGGCGGCTGGTCAGTGGCTGGCTGGTCTGCGATAGGCTGTGGCGGGCAGCAATACGGGTATCCGGCGCTAGTGATACACGCTTATGCGGCGCGATCAACAGCTTCCTGTCCCGGCGCGATGGGCCGGTGTCAATGGTCGCTATTTTCCCATCCGGAATTTCATCGCGCGGCTGTTACCGGCATGGAATACTACCGCCGTAGCCGCAAAATTCGGCGTCCTCATTCTCAGGCAGTGCAATGGCTCTCGATCCGCAAACACTTGAAGCTCTGAAGAAAATTTCCACCGCCACCGTGACCACGATCCTCCTGAAGAAGGGGCTGCGCAATGTCTGGGTGCGCGGTGCCAAGCCGTTGCTGCCAGGGCAGCCGCGCCTCGCCGGCCCGGCCTTCACCTTGCGTTTCGTGCCGATGCGCGAGGATCTGGCGACGCCGGCAAGCTGGTCCTCGCCGATCTCGACTCGCGCCGCCATCGAGGAGATGCCGGCGGGAGCGATTGCGGTGGTCGATGCCATGGGCATTTGCGATGCCGGCATTTTCGGCGATATTCTTTGTGGTCGCATGCGCAAGCGCGGCGTTGCTGCGCTCGTTACCGATGGCGTGATGCGGGATGTCGCCGGCATTCGTGGCACCGGCCTGCCGATCTGGTGCAGCGGCGTTGCCGCGCCGCCGTCGGTTTCCGGCCTCACCTTCGTCGCCTGGCAGCAGCCGATTGGCTGCGGCGGTGTCGCCATCATGCCCGATGATACGATCCTCGCCGATGAAGACGGTGTGATCGTCATTCCCGCGGCGCTGGTCGGCGAGGTGATCGCCGAGGCAGTCGAGCAGGAACGCGCGGAAGCCTGGATCATGGGTGAGGTCGAGCGTGGCGCCGCCTTGCCCGGCCTCTATCCGATGAATGCCGAGACCAAGACGCGCTACGAGGCAGCGAAGAAGGCCGGCAAGGCCTGACGATGGGTTTTCCATCCGCTGTGCCGGGTGGGCAGTATGGTCCTGTGTAGCGGGCCTTGACTGGCCGGCACCGGCACGGCTACTGACCAAAGGGCCAGTGTCTTTGCGGACCGCCCAGGCCGGCTGGACCGGCAGCCTCAGTGGATGAGAGAGATCAATGGATAATGCCTCGCGCTCGGAGCGATCCCGCAATGCCGCCCTGCAGGCGGCGCTGACTATCATCGCCCGTGATGGCGCCGGTCGCCTGACCCTCGATGCGATTGCCCGGGAAAGCGGGATCAGCAAGGGCGGGGTGATGCATCAGTTCCGTACCAAGGAGGCCGTGATCAAGGCATTGCTGGAGCTGCAGCGCGAGCATTTCGAGGCATTCGCCGATCAATTCATGGCCAAGCATGGTGCGGGATATGCGGAACCGCGTTTGGCAACCGAAATCGCGGTGCAGCGTGAGGCTACCACCATGCCGCATTCCGTTGCCTTCGCTGTGCTGGGCGCGCTGGCTGAACAGCCCAATCTGCTGGCCTTCGCCAAGGAAATCGATGGCAAGAAGCTGGAAACGATCAAAGCCGAGGCGGCGGACCCGCAATTGGCGGTATTGCGCTGGACGGCGGCTAAGGGATTGCTGATGACCACCCTGCTCGGCACCTGCCCGATCCCGGCGAAAGAACGCGACCAACTCTTCGATCGTCTGCTTGACGACAGCCAGTGGCAGGCGCTGGCGAAGCCCAAACAGGCGAAGTCCAAATCGGCGAGGT
>DATMUQ010000373.1:0-2043 GCA_035563795.1 Terriglobales bacterium
CTGCGGGAACAATTCACGGGCGACCTTCAGCATATGCGTGAAGTGATGAGCTTCGAAATCCGTATCGTAGCCGGCGAAATCCGCCGTGCCGGTGAGACGCAGGCGATCGCCGAGCCGGGAGAAGGCGACCAGATTGTATTCATCGACGCCGCCGATGGTCGGTGCCCCGGCTGGGTCGCGGATCGGCAGGGTCAGTGAATAGCCCTTCACCGGATAGATCGGCAGCTTGACGCCGAGCCGGCGGACCAGTTGCGGGCTGTAGCTGCCAAGGGCCAGGACATAGGCATCGCCCTTGATCAGGCCGTTGCCGGTGACCACGCCGGAAACTGCATCGCGATCGCCCTCGATTCGCTCGATCTTTTCGCCAAGACGGAAGGTGACGCCGAGGCCACGGCAGGCATTGGCGAGCTCCACGGTGAATTTCCGGGCGTCGCCGCTTTCGTCACCCTCCACATAGATGGCGCCGACCAGCTTGTCGCGACTGGCCTGCAGGGCCGGTTCCAGGGCAATGACTTCATCTACCTCGATCGCCCGCAGCTTGACGCCGGCATCCCGCATCATCGGGAAATTGCCTTGTGCCGATTTCAGATAATCCTTGTCGCGATGAAGATAGAGCGCGCCCTTGGCGATGCGGTCCCATTGGATCCCGGTCTCGCGGGTCACCCGCTCGGTTTCTTTCTGGCTGTGCAGGCAGAGATGCAGTTTGACCAGGGTGTTGGCGCGGTTCCGTTCTGCTGTGCAGTTGCGCAGGAACTGCCAGGTCCAGCCCCACATGCGGGGATCGAGCTTGAGGCGGTAACGCAGCGAGGTATCGCCGCGCCAGAGCGATTGCAGCAGGATCATCGGCGCCCGCGGACTGGCCCAGGCCGAGGCGTGGCCCGGTGTCATCAGCCCGGCATTGGCGAAGCTGGTCTCCATGGCGACTTCGGGGCGGCGATCGACCACGGTGACCTCATGGCCTTCCTTGGCGAGGTAATAGGCGGAGGTGACCCCCATCAGTCCGGCCCCCAGGACGATCACATGCATGTCATCTCCAATGACTGTTCAATCGGCGGCAAGATTGCCATACTTCTGCCGTAGTTGACATGTTGCTTTCGGCTGAATTTAAGGAGGAGCAATGCAAGAACAGCGAACCCCGATCGCTGCTACGGCACGACCGGGCCATCGGGCGCCCGACAGGCTGATGCTTGCTCCTAGGCTCCTGCTTGCTGTCTGCGGCTTTGCCTCGATGGGCGGGCTGCCGGCCGGAGCCGATTCCACGCCGGTGGCCGCGCCAGCGCAAATGGCCCAGTCGACCACCGCGACAAGCGGCCCGGCACTCAGCGTCACCGAGCTGCGCGATTGCCTCTGCATGGAACAGCAGATGTCGACCGATCGCGATGACCTCGCCATGCGTCAGGACCTGCTGAACGAGCGGCAGCAGGAACTCTCCAATCTCGACCAGCAGGTCATGGAACAGCGCAGCAATGTGCAGCCGCAAGATACGGTGGGGCAGCAAGTGCTGAAGGATCTGATGTCGCAGCAACAGACCCTGCGCACCACGGTGCAGAACGAGCTGCGGCCCGCCTATAACACCAAGGTCGATGAGTGGAACGCCCTGGTCGCCAAATATAATACCCAATGCGCCGACCGGCCGCGCTACACCATGGATGTGAAGACCGCCCAGCAAAACCTGCAATGTCCGAAGCCCTGAGGCGCGTGGAAGCCCTCGGGTTCGGACACGCGTTTCTGCCTCACGCCACCTGCTGCCACTGACATTTGAGATGCATCTGCCCTGCCGTATTGGCAACGGCAGCCATGCAGCTTGCCGCCTTGTCGGCGGGAATGAAGACCGCCATGCGCAGGACGAAGCGGGCACCGCTGCTCGATGGCGCGCTCTCCGAGTTCAAGCGCACGATGTTCACGCCGTATTGGCGCGAGACTTCGCTCAGGCGGGCAATGAGGCCCGGGCTGTCATCGCCGCTGATCTCGATGCGATGGGTAATCTGCGCGCTGTCGTCATGGCTCTCGCGATATTGGAAAGGCTGGACCGTCAGCTTGGCA
>DATMUQ010000374.1:0-6463 GCA_035563795.1 Terriglobales bacterium
AAGCCGGTCACGACGCAATTCCCCGAACCGCTGCTGCTGAAGAATGTGCTGGAGCCGGTTCTGCATGCCCTGCGGGACATGGGGCCAAGTGGCGCCACGCATCGGGCGGTCCGCCCGGACAATCTCTTCTATCAGCTCGGCAACAGTGGTGCCGTCATCCTCGGCGAGTGCTTCAGCATGCCGCCCGGCTATGGCCAGAGCGCCATGTACGAGACCATCGAGAATGCCGGCTGCCTGCCGATGGCGCGCGCACCCGGCACCGTGGCGGATGATCTCTATGCGCTCGGCGCCATGCTGCTCACCATGTATCTCGGCCGCAATCCGATGGCCGGGATGACAGAAGAGCAGATCATTCTCGCCAAGATCAATTACAGCTCCTTCACCGCCATGGCCGGCCGCGAAAAGCTGCCGCCATCGCTGGCCGAGCTGCTGCGCGGCCTGCTGAACGACAAGTTGTCGGAACGCTGGTCGATCCGCAGCGTCGAAGGCTGGTTGTCCGGCCAGCACTACAGTCCGGCCATGCCGTATCTGCCGCAACGCGCCAGCCGGCCGATCAGCTTTGCCGGGGTGGAGCATGTCAACAAGCCCTCCCTCGGTCATGCCATGTCCTGGCACTGGCAGGCTGCGATCCAGCTGGTGGATGCACCGGATTTCGATCTCTGGATGCGCCGCAGCTTCAATGACGAAAAGGCGCTCGACACATTGCAGCGCATTCGCGGCGCGGCGCAGAATTCCGGGCCCGCGAGCAGCATGCGCGACCGCCTGGTCGCGCGCACGATCGCCAATCTCGCCCAGCCGGGACCGATCTGCTACAAGGATCTGCGGCTCAGCCTGAACGGCATCGGCACGCTGCTCTCCCATATCATCGACCAGCAGGACCAGCTCAATCAGTTCGGCGATCTGATGCGGGGACGCATTCATCAGGCCTGGATCCAGGAGCAGCCCAGCCTGCGGCCGGAACAGATCCAGGCCTTGCGGCCGCTGGACGATGCGGAAAAATTTGTCGACCGGCCGGGCTATGGCTACGGCATCGAACGCGTGCTCTATGATCTGGCGCCGGGCACACCCTGCCGCAGTTCACTAATTAGCGATTTCTATGTCACCGATCTGCGCGATCTGCTGCCGGCTTTGGATGCCGCCCTGCCGGCTTTGGAGGCCGGCACCAAGCCGATGGACCGGCATATCTCGGCCTTCATCGCCGCCAATCTGAAACGGTCCCTGGACCGTGAGCTATCGCAGCTCAATAACGCCTCGACAGCGGCGGAGACGGCACTGGCGATCCTTCATCTTCTTGCCATCGTGCAGGGCGTGCATCCGACCACCAAGCTGCCGAACCTTGCCGAGGTGCTGCGGGAATTATTGCAGCCCTCGCTTGCTTTGTTTCATCTCGCCAGCACGCGCGAGCGCATCTCAAAGCAGGTCGATCGCCACCTCAATGCCTGCGATTTCGGTGCCGTCCTGCTGCTCTTCGATCCCGAAGGGGCGGCGCGGCGGGGTGACGAGATCGGCTTTGCGGCTGCTCGCAAGGCCTATGCGCACAAGGCGCGGGAAATCGCCTGGATCGAAAATGGCGGCCTGACCGATCCGATGCGGATCCGGGCGATCGCCAATCGCACCGCTGCAGTTGGCTCGGCGCTGATGGCCAGTGCCGGCATCGCCGTGCTGACGCTGGTGACCTTGTTATGATGCCTCGGAAACCGGAAATAGCCGAAGAAGCGGTAGCCAAGAAATGAGTGCAATGGGTCAAACAGAATTTACGCTCCGCCCCAAGCTGATGCTGATGCTGCTTATCCCCTTGGCGCTGGTCTTTTTCCCGACCACGGCGGTGGTGACGACGGGCATGATTCCGACCCTGGTGGCGCTGGTGATCGATGGCTCGCCGCGCCGCTATCTGACGATCACCGTCGGCGGCTTCAATCTGGTCGGCTGCAGCTATTTCCTGCATCTGCTCTGGGAAATGCCCCAGGGCCTGTCCTCGGTGATGGTGGTGCTCGGCAGTTCCTATGGCTGGCTCTATGCCTTGCTGGGGGCCGGCTGCGGCTGGCTGCTGTTCCTCGGCATGCCGCCGGTCATCCGCAGCATCGCCAGTGCGCAAGCCAAGATCCGCCTCTTTCGCCTCAACCGCGAAATGGAGCGCATGGTGGAGGATTGGGGCCCGGAGGTGACATCGCGGGCCGATGCGCCGACGGTTGCGAGGAAGTAACCTCCCAAGCGCAAGCGAGACATAAGCTCGCGATCGCGGTTGCCTTTCAATCCGTCTTAGAGCCGGATCGTTTTAGACAGAATCGCTCTGCGATTTTTTCTAAAACGTGAATCCGTCTCTATTCAATAAGATAGAGGGCGATTCACGTTCTAGTGTGCCTCTTGTTCAGTCGCCGCATCGGATAGAGGCAGATCCGCCTGCTGCGGTTTCTGTCCTCCACCTAAATCCAGTGCAATGTTCCCCAATACCGCCAGCAGCACGAAAGCGCCGCCAAAAAACGTTTCCGTTGCAGGGATCTCGTTGAAAAAGACCCAGACCCAAACCGGGGCAATCGGCATCTCCGCCGAGCTGAGTAGAGCTGCCTCCGCCGCGGGCAGGCGGCGGGCGCCCATCGAATAGATTCCAAGGCCACCGCCGAGCGTCACGATGCCGCAGATAGCCAGCAGAGCCATCTCTCTCGAAGAGATGCTGAGAGGTGCGGTGAAAGCGCTGGCGGCGGCTGTCGCCATGAAGCAGGCGAGTGCCACGGATTCCAGCATCGGCGTGTCCCGGTAGCGGCGCATGATCGTCGTCATCATGGCGATTGCGAAGGTGGTGTACACCATCGCAAGATCGCCCTTCAAATGGCTGCCACCCGAGGCGATGGTACCGCTGACCGTGATGGCCACGCCAGTGACAGCAATGAAGGTACAGAGGATTGTTCGCCTTTTGGGTCGTTCGCGGAACCAAAGCCAGGCGAGAACGGCGGTCACGAATGGAACCGTGGAATAGATCACGCAGCCATTCGCGATGGTCGTATTTTGCATCGAATAGATTGCAGCGAAGGTTGCCGAAGCGATGAAGCTTGTAATCGCAATGCCACCAGGCGTTAAGGTTCGCAGCCAGTCAAACGACAATCGCTTTCGCTCGATCATCGATAGGGCGACAATGGAGAGCCCGCCAAAAAGGCTGCGCCAGAAGACCACCGTCCAGACATCGAGTTCGGGCAGCAGGCGGACAAACAGCCCCATCGTGCTCCACGCGACCGCAGAGCCGAGAAGAAGTAGAATGCCCACGATCCTTCTGTGTCGATCATCTGAGCTTATTGGCATAGGCTCGACCTTCGACGGGGCATGCTCTTGGAGCGGCCCCATTGCATGGCCAAGCTATGATATCAGCTGACACCGTCTTTGACAGGGCGGGATTCTTTGCCTCGAGATGGCGGGGGGCTCAGCGAACCGTCTGACCGAAAGACTGAAAAGGCGGCACCGAGTGATCGGGCCGCCTTTTTTGAGTCTGATATGAAGCGCCGTTAATGGTGCCGAGTCAGGCGTGGGTGAGGTTCTCTTCCACCGCCGATTTGCGGATCGCCCGCTGGATCTTCTCGAAGGCCCGCACCTCGATTTGCCGCACGCGTTCGCGGCTGATGTTGAATTCGCGGCTGAGATCGTCCAGCGTCGCCGGCTCGTCCTTCAGGCGCCGTTCCATCAGGATGCGGCGCTCGCGCGGATTGAGCGTCTGCATCGCCTTGGCCAGCATGCGCTGCCGCTTGCCGAGTTCCTGGCTTTCGCCGAGGCGCGTCTCATGGCTCTCGACATCATCGACCAGCCATTCCTGCCATTCACCGCCTTCGCCGTCATTGCGCATCGGCGCGTTGAGCGAATGGTCGGGGCTGGCGAGGCGCCGGTTCATGTCGACGACATCGGTCTCCGAGACGTCGAGGCGCGTCGCGATTTCCTTGACGTTTTCCGGCGTCAGATCGCCATCCTCGATCGCCTGGATCTGGCCCTTCACCCGGCGCAGGTTGAAGAACAGCTTCTTCTGTGCGGCGGTGGTGCCGATCTTCACCAGCGACCAGGAATGCAGGATGTATTCTTGAATGGCGGCGCGGATCCACCACATGGCATATGTGGCCAGGCGGAAGCCCTTATCGGGATCAAAGCGCTTCACCGCTTGCATCATGCCGACATTGCCCTCGGAAATGAGTTCCGAGAGGGGCAGGCCATAGCCGCGATAGCCCATCGCGATCTTTGCCACCAGGCGCAAATGGCTGGTCACCATCTGATGCGCGGCTTCCGGATCGGCATGCTCGCGCCAGCGTTTGGCCAGCATGAATTCTTCGCTCACTTCCAGCATCGGGAACTGACGGATTTCCGCCAGATACCGCGCCAGATTGCTGTCGCTCATCAAGCTCGGGAGATTACGTGTCGCTGCCATTTTAACCCCTTGCTCCGTCCCTATGTCCGGTTCCGGACCAGCTCCCCCTCGGCAAGCATGGTTCACGTTCCGGACGCCAATGACCCGCCAGCCCCATTCAGGCAGCCAGCCAAGTCCTACCATTACTTATTCTACGGATTTGCCGGCCGTTTCCGCCACCGACAGTCCCCATTTTTTCGACCCGGCTGGGCTGGTCTTCATAAGACCAACAGCCGGCATCTTCAGAAGTTCTTAATAATATAGTGCAGAAGTCAACTTCTTCAAGATATCGCCCGGCGGGCGCCCGGCAACCCCTACCTTTGGATATATCCAGGTTCCTGGACCCTGATATTGCACTGCAATAACAATCGCTTACCCGGTTGGCAAGGCAGCGCTTAGCTGGCTGATCAATTGTGCCAGATCGGCCGGCAGCGGCACCTCCCAGCGCAGCGTCTCGCCGGTCCGCGGATGCCGGAAGCCGAGGCTGGCGGCATGCAAGGCCTGGCGCGGAAAGGCGAGGGCGGCTTCCCGGGCGGCTGGTGCCAGGCGGTTCCGCCGGGCCGGGGTTGCCCGCCCATAGACCGGATCACCGATCAGGCCGAAACCCAAAGTCGAGAGATGCACCCGGATCTGGTGGGTGCGGCCGGTTTCCAGCCGGCATTCCACCAAGGCGGCGCCGACGCCCAGCGGCTTCAGCACTTTGTAATGTGTCACGGCATGCTTACCGCCGCTTTTCACCACCGCCATCTTCTTCCGGTCATGGCCGTCGCGGCCGATATTGCCCTCGATGCGGCCCTCGCGCGGCTGGGGAACGCCCCAGGTGACGCATTGATAGCTGCGCTCGATATCGTGGCGGGCGAAGGCGGCCGACAGGGTCTGATGCGCCTGGTCATTCTTGGCGACGACCATCAAGCCGCTGGTATCCTTGTCGATGCGATGCACGATGCCGGGACGCTTCACCCCGCCAATGCCGGAGAGGCTGTCACCGCAATGGGCAATCAGGGCATTGACCAGGGTCTGGTCGGGATTGCCGGGAGCAGGGTGGACCACCATGCCGGCCGGCTTGTTGAGGACGATGAGGTCGGCATCCTCATAGACGATGTCGAGCGGGATCACCTGGCCCTGGGGCACGGCATCTTCCGCCGGCGGCACAGTGACCGCGATCTCCTGGCCCGGTTTGACCCGGTAGGACGGGTCGTCTATGGTCTGGGCCGCCTTGTCCGGCCCGGTTGTTTCCGGGTTGGTGACGGTGACCAATCCTTGCTCGATCAAGGCCTTGACCCGGCTGCGCGACAAAGTCGGCTGGCCGAGATCCGGCGCCTCCGCAGCGATTGTCCGGTCCAGCCTTTCACCGCTGCGCGTTTCCGGCACGATGAAGGCGAGCCGTGTCGCGGCTGGGTCGGCAGCGGAAGGATTGGCGGCCGGCGATTTGGTCAAGGCGGTTTCGGTCACGTCTGTCGGGCTCGGTTACGGGCTCTGGTCAAGAAGATGGCGCCGAAACAGGTATCAGAACAGCGCCAGGTTGCCAGAAGAATATGTCGACGTTTCGCGATCAACAGGTGGAAGAAGCAGCCCAGCTTGCCCGGCGCATGCGCGCCTTGAAATGGGTGGTATCGATCCTGGGTGTCCTCCTGGTCCTCGCCATGATCACCACGGTGGCGGGTGTCATCTACAAGGCCCGCCACAGTGCCGCCGCCGGCGGGCAGGGCACGAGCACTGCCGCTACGGCAAGTGGCGGCTTCGGTTCCGCCACCTTGCCGATTCCGGGCGCCTGCCAGATCGCCAGCGCCACTACCAGCGGCGACCGCCTGATCGTTGTCACCAGCGGTCCCGCCGACCAATGCCGCCTGATCCTGGTTGCAGATATCAAGAGCGGCCGGCTGATCGGCCAGTTCACCTATCCGGCGCCATAAACGCCGCGTCGTATCACAATCATTCGCTGCCATATCTGCGAAGGGGAAGAAGATGAATTTCTGCAGTGACAATGTCGCCGGCATCGCGCCGGAGATCCTCGCCGCCATCGGCGCCGCCAATACCGGCGCCAGCGCGTCTTACGGCGCCGACCAATGGACGGCGAAGCTCGAC
>DATMUQ010000375.1:0-4939 GCA_035563795.1 Terriglobales bacterium
CCGACCGTCAGCAGCCCCAGGGTCCGCAGCTTCTCCACCAGGTCGGTATTGGGGGCATGGCACTTGATGCCCTGGATCAGGCCCTTGCCGCGTCGCTCGGCATAGATCGCCGGATGCTGCCGGATGAGCGTATCGACTTTGGACGAGAGATAGTCGCCAAGCTTCGCCACGCGGTCGAAGAAGCCCGGCTCCAGCATGACATCGAGCACGGCATTGCCGACCGCCATGGCGAGCGGGTTGCCGCCAAAGGTCGTGCCGTGATTGCCGGGACCGAAGGCCGCTGCGACGCGGTTGGTGGCGAGGCAGGCACCCATCGGGAAACCGCCGCCGATGCCTTTCGCGGTAGCGACGATATCCGGTGTGATCCCCGCCCATTCATGGGCGAAGAGCTTGCCGGTGCGGCCCATGCCGCATTGCACTTCGTCGAACATGAGGAGCAGGCCGTATTCGTCGCAGACCTGGCGTAGGCCCTTGAGGTATTCGACGGAGCCGGCACGCATGCCGCCTTCGCCCTGCACCGGTTCGACCAGCACGGCTGCCGTCTCCGGGCCGATCTTCTGGCGGAGCTCGTTCAGGTTGCCGAAGGGCACATGGTCGAAGCCCTCGACATTGGGCGCATAGCCCTTGAGGTACTTCTCATTGCCGGCGGCAGCGAGCGTCGCCAACGTACGGCCATGGAACGAGCCCTCGCAGGCGATCACTCGGTAGCGGTTGCCGTCGCCGAAATCGTCCTGCCATTTGCGGATCAGCTTGAGACCGCATTCGATCGCCTCGGCGCCGGAATTGCCGAAGAAGACCTGGTCGGCAAAGCTGTTGGCGACCAGCCGGTCGGCCAGGCGCTCCTGGTCGGGGATACGGTAGAGATTGCTGACATGCCAGAGCTTCTGCGCCTGCTCGGTCAGGGTCTTGACCAGATGCGGATGGCTGTGGCCCAGCGCCGTCACGGCGATGCCGCTGGCGAAATCCAGGTATCGTCGGCCCTCGGCGGTGATGAGATAGGCGCCTTCGCCGCGCTCGAAGGCGAGCTCGGAACGGGCGTAGGTATTCATCAATGCCGGCGTGGCGGGATTGGCCATGCTGGGCTCCTTTTCCGCGGGGTGAAATCCTGAATTCGGCGAAAGGCGGGGCATAACAAGCGCCCCCCTGATTGTCAACGCGAGGGATTGTCAGTGAGAGGGGTGACGAGACGGGGATCGGCCAAGCCCCGCATCTGCGGCGCTAAGGCCTTGTTCCGGCAACGATATCAGAGGCCGTCTTCCTCGGCATCTTCATCGGCTGCGTCTGGTCCCAGGCCACGCCGATCCTCACCCTTGAACTGGGTGTCACGTCGTCGTCGGCTGGGGCCAACATAGGATGCCGCCTCGACAAAGGGGCGGGGCTGCTGGAACACATAGGTAATCCGGTCCTGCAGCAGTTTCGGCGAAATCGGCTTGGCGACGATCTCGGTCACGCCGGAATCCCGCGCGGCGACGATCTTGGCATATTGCGTCTGGCTGGTGAGCAGGATGATCGGCACCTGGCGGTCGATGATATCGGCATCGCCCCGGATATGGCGGGCCAAATCGAGCCCCGTCATGTTGCGCAAGGAGATATCGCAGAAAATGAGGTCGAAACGATGCGCCCGCATCAAGGCGAGGGCCTCGGAGCCATCCGCCACGTCGACCACATTGCGGATATCGAAGCCGCGGCAGATCTGCGAGACGACCCGCCGCTCGAACAGATTCTGATCGGCAACCATGACGCGCAGACCGATAAAATTGACGCGACCATTCGGTAACAGCTTCGGGACGTAGCTGCCGTTACTGCCATGGTCGTCTTGCGACGGGGCAAGACCGGGTTGTGGCGTCATGCTGGGTGGCCGATGCTGCATGGAGCGATGTGATCCCAACTATACAACAGGCATTTTCAACAACAGAGTCTTCATTTTCCCTTAACGAACGAACCTGCTTGACCCGATAGACCTATCCGAGTCGCGAAAATTTCATGCAGCCGATCAAAGCGTTACAGCTTCAGGGCTTGAGCCGGTAGCCGCGCCGGAAACACAAATAAACCGACAGAAAGAGGAAAAGATCAACCAGCATAACGATTCCCCCGGCGACCAGCGGATGGCTGACACCGTCGCCGGTGAAACCCCGGCGAAAACCGTCAATGACATAGAAGATCGGATTGAAACCGATCAGCAGCTGGGCCAGGCCGGGCAGGCTGTCGACCCGGTAGAACACGCCGGAAAGGAAAGAAAGCGGCAGCAATAGGAAAGTATGGATGACCGCATATTGGTCCCATTTCTGCGCCCAGATCCCGACCAGCGTCCCGATCAGCCCGTGCATGATGGTGCCGCCGACCGCGAAATAGATCAGCGCCAGCGGATCGGCCGGCATTTGGCGGGCAAAGATCAGGGTACCGACAGCGACGGCCACGCCGACGGCAAGGCCGCTGCCGCAGGCGCCGATGGCATAGGCAACCGTCCGTTCCAACGCCGTCAGGGGTGCCATCAGCATGTCGACGATGACCCGCTCATGCTTGTCGAGGATCAATGTCGCCGCCGAGGATTCATAAGCCTTCTCGCAGGCGGCATAGATGACGAGGCCGGGGGCGATGAAATGCAGCATGTCGCCGCTGCCACCGCTTTGCATGGTGCTGAGGGCGAGATGGAAGACGGCCAGGTAAAGCAGGCTGGAAACCACCGGGCCGAGGATCTGGTAGTGGTAGTCGGCGAGACCATTGCGCCATTGCCGGCGGGTCAGGCTGAAGACGCCGAGCCAATTGACGATGCCGAATTTCCGCAGCGGCAATGGCCGGCGCGTTGCCGTGCCTTTGGAGGACACCGAAATCCGCTCGGCCAGACCCGCTCCAGCTTGTTCCGTCATGCTTTCAGCTTATAGCCACGGGCAAAGCAGCGATGCACCAGCCAGATCAGGCAGAGATTGGCGGTGAGCAGCAGGGTCGCCCCCGTCATCACCGATCCGTCGGCATGGTCGATGAAGGCGTAGCGGAAGCCGTCGATCATGTAGAAGAAGGGATCGGCATGCGCCACGGCCTTCCAGACCGGTGCCAGCCGTTCCGTCGAATAGAACGTGCCCGACAGGAAGGAGAGCGGCGTGATGACGAAATTCGTCACCGCCGCCATGTGGTCGAACTTGACCGCCCAGATGCCGGCCAGCATGCCGATCAGCGACAGCAGCAGGCAGGCCATGACGGCGAAGAACAAGGCCACCAACGGATGCGCGATCTGCAGCGGCGTGAACAGCCACATGCCCAGGCCGGTGGCGATGCCGACGATCAGGCCGCGGGTCAGGCCGCCGGCGGCAACACCGATGGTCTGCTCGACCGGCGACAAGGGCGGCATGAGAAGATCGACAATATTGCCCTGTACCTTGGCGATCAGCAGTGAAGACGATGTATTGGCGAAGGCGTTCTGGGTCATCGCCATCATGATGAGGCCGGGCGCCAGGAACTGCATGTAGGACTGGCCGCCGACCTGGTCGACGCGGTGGCCGAGGGCCAGCACGAAGATCGCCAGGAACAGGAGCGTCGTCACCATCGGCGCCAGCACCGTCTGGGTGCCGACGGCGATGAAGCGACGCACTTCCTTGGCATAGAGGGTCCACAAGCCGACCCAGTTGATGGTGGCATAGCGGCGCGGGCCGAGGGCATTGACGCGCGGATGCACGGCTAGGGCAGCGCCGCCCGCCCGCGGTTGTGCTGGCGGCGTGGGGACTGGGCTGGGGGCGGAGCGGGTGGCCTGATTGGAGCTTTGCATGGCGCGAAATTAGGGGAGGTCCCGCGCCCTGACAAGCCGGGCTTGCCGCATGGCAGGCCTTCGGCCACCATGCTGTCATGCACAATGGAAATGAACCAAAGAGCGGACCGAATAACCTTGCCGACCACGAGGTTAGGGATCATTCCGCCTTACCGGATGATGACAGCAAGGTGCCGCGCCGCCGCCGGCCGCCGCCGCGCGTGACGGCAGCCAATCTGCGCCAGGCGGTGCTCGACTATCTGGATCGTTTCGTTGCCTCGGCCAAGCGTCTGGATCAGGTGATGCAGCGCAAGATCAAGGCCTCGGCCCAGGCGCATGGTGATGATCCTGAGCCCCTGCTGGCGGCTTTGCCGCCGATCCTGGCCGGACTCGGCAAACAGGGCATCCTCAACGACCAGATGCTGGCGGAGGCGAAAACCCGGGCGATGATCCGCCGCGGGGGATCGCGCACCAAGATCCGCGCCAATCTGGCGGCCAAGGGCATCGATGCCGAGACTGCCGACCAGGCCTTGTCCCGCATGCGGCTGGAATTCGATGATCCTGAGTTGGAGGCGGCGACCGCCTATGCCCGCCGCCGCCGGCTCGGTCGCTTCCGCACCGATCCGGAGAGCCGGGGGCCCAACCGGCAGAAGGACCTGGCAGCGATGGCGCGCGCCGGCTTCGCCCCGTCACTCGCCCGCCGCGCGTTGGCGGAGCCCGAGGCGGACTGAGGCGCGGCTGCTGCGACACCAGATGTCTGGACAGTGTCAGTCCGGCAAGGCAGGTTAGCCGCCATGCGTAACGATCCTTCCCCAGCACCCGCGCTGCCGGCCGAGACGGCAGCGGCCCTCGATTGCGACATCGCCATTATCGGCGGCGGCCTCGCCGGCATGACGCTGGCGGCTGCCTGCGGCCAATATGGCATCCGCACCGTCCTGGTCGAGGCCGAGGCGCTGCCCGATCTTACCGACCGGCGCTATGACGGCCGCTCTTCCGCCATCGCCTACGGCTCGCAGCGGGTACTGGCGGCGATCGGCGCCTGGCCCTTCCTTGCTGAAGAGGCGCAGCCAATTCGCGATATCCGCGTCACTGATGGCGGTGGCTTCCAGCGCGATGCCCGGCGGGCCGGCGGCATCTCGCCGTTCTTCGTGCACTACAATCACCGCGATCTGCCGATCGAGGAGAGCATCGGCGCCGATC
>DATMUQ010000376.1:0-2071 GCA_035563795.1 Terriglobales bacterium
TAGCGTTCGCACAGCCTGTCTATGCCAGGACACGTTCATGCTAGGGCACAGCGCTGACCGTGGAAAGCGCTTTCACCCGACAGGCGACGGTAGCCGCTGCTGCATCGCGCCCGCGTGATAATCATCCGATGATCCCTGGCATGCGCGAGGGATTTGCACCTAACAATGCGTGACGACGCGACACGCATTGGGAAAAAGGGTTGATAAAGCCAGCGCAGGGATGTGCAGCTTCGCATTGCAGTCGATACTGCATCGCGCATGTTGACGCGCCGCACCCACGAGCGCGCACGAAAAATTGCAAGCGCATCACAGCAGATAAAGGGCGATTGCCAGATCGCATGTGAAGGCCAAAGGAGGCCAGATTTATGAGGCTTGGTGTTGTCCGCTCATTGATTGCGCAAATGTCACGGCGGTTGCCCCCTCTCCCCAACCCTCTCCCGCGAGGGGCGAGGGAGCCCAGCGCGCCTGTCGTATCCATCGAGCGTCGTCATTTACAATATGAGATTAGGCACAGTTTGCCTGACTCCGACCTCTCGGGAAGGTCGCTTCGAGAACCTGTTCCATTCCTTCAAAGTGACGTCAAGCCGTCCTTCTGATATCGACAATAATGCTCCATGGCCAAGAGCTGCTCGGTGCGCTCCCTCGCCCCTCGAGGGAGAGGGTGGGGGTGAGGGGGCCTCAGCCGCGATACCAACCCAACCTGCTACGCGGACCACACAGCACTTAGCCCAACCCGAGCAATCCCTCGCACCTACCCCGCCGTCACCTCTTCCAGGAAATCGCCGATCTCACCGCGCAGGGCTTCCGCCTGCTGGCTGAGCTCGCCGCTGACACTGCGTACGGCGGCCGAGACTGTGCCGGTGCGCTCTGCCGCCTGCAGCACGGCGGCGATATTGTCGGAGACCTCGCCGGCATTCTCCGCCGCCTGCTGCACATTGCGGGCGATCTCCTGGGTGGCGATCGATTGCTCCTCCATGGCACCGGAAATGGCGGCGGCGATTTCCGAGACGTCGCGGATGATGAGGCCGATACCGGCGATCATCTCGACGGATTTGCGCGTCTCCTCCTGGATACCGCCGATCTGCGCGCCGATCTCCTCGGTCGCCTTGGCGGTCTGCGCGGCGAGGTTCTTCACCTCCGAGGCGACGACGGCAAAGCCCTTGCCCGCCTCCCCGGCCCGCGCCGCCTCGATGGTGGCATTCAAGGCGAGGAGATTGGTCTGGCCGGCGATCTCGCTGATCAGCTTCACCACATTGCCGATGCGCTCGGCGGCACTGGCGAGGCCGCGGACACTGGCATCGGTGCGCTCGGCCTCGGCGACGGCGCGGCCGGTGATCTCGGTCGAACGGGCGACCTGGTGGCCGATCTCGGCGATGGAGGAAGAGAGCTCCTCGGCGGCGGAGGCGACGGCATTGACATTGGTGGTCGCCTCTCCCGCCGCCTTGGCGACACTGTCGGCCTGGCTCAGCGTAACGGCGGCATTGGTGGAGAGCTGCTGCGCCGTCTCCGCCATCGCCCCCACCGCCTGGTCGACCGCCGTCAAGGATTGCTGCACCACGCCACCGAAACGATCGACCGCCGCCTGGGTGCGGTGCTGCCGCGCCTGGCGCTCCGCCAGCATTTCCTCCTGATAGGTGGAGATAGCGAGGTCAATATCCAGCATGACCGCCTGCGCCACCGCCGCACAGAGCCGGCCGGTCTTGTCCGGCGCCAATCGGTTCTGCCGCGCCGCCAGCGCCAAAAGATGACGCAGCACATAAGAATAGCCGCCGATATACCAGCGCGGCTCCAGGCCGATGCGGTTATGGGTCCGGCCGATGGTGCGGATCGAAGCGAAATAGCCGGCATCGAAGCCGTCGCAGAACAGGCGCCGCCAATGTTCCGCCTGGGCGGTCTTGAGGCGCGGCATCTGCGCTCCCACCAGCCCGGCCAGCGCGCCGACCTGGGTCACATGTCGGTAGAAATCGTCGAGGATACGCGGCAGCACCTTCTCCACCGCCGGCCAGAACTGTCGCAGCAGAGAGATGGCGGCGGCATCCATCTCATGGAAGCAGAGCCGCTCGTCGCGGCC
>DATMUQ010000377.1:0-4387 GCA_035563795.1 Terriglobales bacterium
TGAATTCGCCGGGTGCGGCGAGGCGCAGCCGGTGGCTGTCGGCAAGCTCGCGGGCGAGTGCTGCTGCCACCGCTTTCGAACCGTGGATATGGAGCTCGACCACATCCTCGCCGGTGAAGCTGGCCGGGGCCGGGAACCAGAGGACCAAAGCCTGGTCGATCAGGTCATGTCCGTTACGGACGTCGCTCTTGACGATCGGCGCATCGAGATCCCCGGGGCCGTTGCTGGCCCAGAGATCGCGGCGCACCGCCTGGCGCGGCGGCGGCAAGGGCCGCCGGGTCAAGGCCTGCAGGGTCGGACCCGCTGCCGGGCCGGAGAGGCGGAAGACGGCGACCCCCGCTTGCCCCGGTGCTGTCGCCTGCGCGAAAATCGTCGTCATCTGCACGCGTTTTCCCGCCGCGCTGATCCACGCAATGCCGGTCTCCGAAAAGCCCGCATCCGCGGCGGCGGCGCTGGTCGTTGCGCTGGTAGTTGTCCGGGCCTTATTCGGCCGGGACGCTCATTTTGCGCTGAAGCCGGTCCTCAGGCAACTTGTCGCCCGGCTGCAGCATCAGCCGTTCCACCCTTTTGCCGCCGATCAGATGCTCCTGCAGCACCGCCTCGGCATCCTCGATCGAGGCGATCGAATACCAGATCCCTTCGGGATAGATCACCACGGTCGGCCCGAGCTCACAGCGGTCGAGACAGCCCGCCTGGTTGATGCGGACATCCTTGAGGCCGAGCTCCTTGGCCCGGGCCTTCATGTAGTTGCGCAGCTTCTCGGCACCCTTGCTCTTGCAGCAGCCGCGCGGATGGCCGTCAGGGCGCTCATTGACGCAGCAGAAGACATGGGCCTGGTAATAAGGTGCCGGATCGGTCGCCAAGGTCCGATCGGGCAAGCTGCGGTTGGTCTGGTCGGTCATCAAAGCTCGCTTGTCAGGAAGGTCATCAGGGCCGCCGGGCGCACCGAAACGGTGACGCCGGGGTGCATATCGGGGCTGAAGGGCAGCAGCCGGAAGGCGCTGCCGTCAGGATTTCTTATCGGCGGAACTCGACGTGCTGCCGCTGGGGCGGAATTGCTGCCAGAACAGCTTTTGCATCTGCTCGAGACCCGCCACCCCCGCCGGCATCCAGGTCTTCAACAGGGTCTCGGCATCGGTGCCGCGCATCGCCGCCATCATGCGGTCCTGCATCTCCTGCATCATCACCTTCTGCATCGGCTGCACATCCGGCAGGCCGAAAAACGCCCGCGCCTCTTCCGGCGTGCATTCGAGATCGATTTTCACTTTCATGATCCACCTCGCAATCTGACCCACCTAACCATGCCGGCCGGCCGGCTGCAACCTCACCCTGATCAACCATGCCTTGCGGCCGGCGACGAGAACGGCCGGCGGAAATGAGAGGTCGCACCCGACGCCTTGCGCTAAGCGGAACCGTCCGGCAGCAGATCCCCCTCCTGTCACCGGATGTCACCGGTAAAGCCGGAATGGCCGGTTGCGGGGAACGACTGCCCGGCCGCGACGCTATTTCATGGAGGCGCTATACTTTGCCGCGACGTTCCAGACGACTGCCATGAAGGCCGCCATGACCGAGCCGGACCCAGCCACACCCCCGCATGCATCCAGCCACACCCACCCGGCCAACCGGCTGGCGGCGGAGGTCAGTCCCTATCTGTTGCAGCATGCCCATAACCCGGTCGATTGGTGGCCCTGGGGCGATGCCGCCCTTGCCGCGGCCAAGGCTGGCAACCGGCCGATCCTGCTCTCGGTCGGCTATGCCGCCTGCCATTGGTGCCATGTGATGGCGCATGAAAGTTTCGAGAACCCGGCCATCGCCCGTCGGATGAACGACTACTTCGTCAATATCAAGGTCGACCGCGAGGAGCGGCCGGATCTCGATACCATCTACCAGCAGGCCCTCGCCCTGCTCGGCCAGCAGGGCGGCTGGCCGCTCACCATGTTCCTGCGGCCGGACGGCAAGCCGTTCTGGGGCGGCACCTATTTTCCCCCGGACAGCCGCTGGGGCCGGCCGGGCTTCGGCGATGTGCTGCGCCTGATCGCCGAGACCTATGCCACCGACCCGGATTCCGTCGGCAAGAATGTCGATGCCCTCGAGGACGCGCTCAAGAAGCTCGCCCGACCGGAGGCCGGCGATGCGGTGACGCCCGAGATCATCGATCAGATCGCCACCCGGCTGGTGCAGGAGGTCGACCCGGTCGATGGCGGCATCAAGGGTGCGCCGAAATTTCCCCAGGTGCCGATCTTCGCCTCCTTCTGGCGGGCCTGGCTCAGGAGCGGCAACCCGCAGTTCCGCGATGCCGTTGTCGCCACCCTCACCGCCATGTGCCAGGGCGGCATCTATGACCATCTCGGCGGCGGCTTTGCCCGCTATTCGACCGATGGCAAATGGCTGGTGCCGCATTTCGAGAAGATGCTCTACGACAATGCCGCCCTGATCGGTCTCCTCACCGAGGTCTGGCAGGAGACGCGGCTGCCGCTTTTCGCCGCCCGCATCGCCGAGACCATCGGCTGGCTGGAACGCGAGATGCTGACCGCCCCTGATACCGCCGGCGACCGTGCATTCGCCGCCACCCTCGATGCCGATAGCGAGGGGGTCGAGGGCAAGTTCTATGTCTGGAGTGAGAGCGAGATCGATGCAGCGCTCGGCGATGAGGCATCGCTCTTCAAGCGCTTCTATGACGTCAAGCCAGGCGGCAACTGGGAAGGCCATTGCATCCTCAACCGCCGCGGCACAGCCGAGCAGCCGAGTCCGCAAGAGGAAGAGACCCTGACCCTGCTTCGCGGCAAATTGCTGGCGCTACGCGGCGAGCGGGTGCGCCCCGGCTGGGACGACAAGGTGCTCGCCGATTGGAACGGCATGATGATCGTGAGCCTCGTTCGCGCGGCCCTCGCCTTCGATCGGCCGAACTGGCTGGCTTTGGCGGTGAGCGCCTACCGCTTCATCCAGCGCAATCTCCATGTTGACGGAGCTGGTGAGGATAACTTGAAGCTGCATCACGCCTGGCGCGCGGGGAAAAAAGGCGCCGGCGCCATGCTCGATGACTATGCAGCACTCACCGCCGCCGCGCTGGCGCTGCATGAAGCGACCGGCGACGACCGCCACCGCATCGAAGCCGAGCAGCTGTTGGCAATGCTCGAGCGGCACTTCTGGGATCAGGAAAACCACGGCTTCTTCACCACCGCCGACGATGTCAGCGACGTCATCCTGCGCACCAAGAGTGCCGGCGACAATGCGACACCCAATGGCAATGGCGTGATGATTGAGGTGCTGAGCCGGCTCTATCACCTCACCGGCAATGCCCTCTATGCCCGGCGCCTGATGCAGATCATCACCGCCTTCAGCGGCGAGATTCATCGCAATTTCTTCCCGCTGGCGACCTTCCTCAACGCCATCGATTATCACCTTAACTGCCGCCAGATCGTGCTGATCGGCCAGCGCGACAGCGGCGATGCCGCCGCGTTGCTGAAGGTGATCTACGACCAGCCCTTGCCCTGGAAACTGCTGCAGGTGGTGGCACCCGATACCGCCTTGCCGCCGCATCATCCCGCCGCCGGCAAGAACCGGATAGAAGATCGCGCCACCGTCTATATATGTCAGGGACAGACCTGCGGCCTGCCCGTCACCGAGCCAGAGGCGCTGCTCCACGCGCTCTCGGCGCAGACTGTTTGACGAATAGGCGGTCTGAACCGCTTTACATGAAAGCACCGTCATGAATACCGCACTTATGCAAACCGAGATCGGCTGGGCCAAGATCAGCGGCAGCGATACCGCGATCACCGCCCTCACCCTCCACCGCAACAAGCCGGCGGATTCCGATCCAAATCCGCTGCTGACCGAAGCCCTGCACCAGCTCGACGCCTATATGCAGGGCAGGTTGCATGATTTCGATCTGCCATTGCAGGCGGCGGGCAGCGATTTTGCGAAAAGCGTCTGGGCCGAGATGCTGAAGATCCCCTATGGCCGCACCCGCACCTATGGCGATGTCGCCCATGTCTTGCAGGCGCCGGCGCAACTGGTCGGCCAGGCCTGCGGGCAGAATCCGATCGCCGTCATCATTCCTTGCCACCGCATCGTCGGCACCAATTGGCTGGGCGGCTATACCAGTGATCTCGGGGTCGATGCCAAGGCCTATCTGCTCGATCTGGAAAATGGCCAGCAGCGCCTGCTGTAGCGCCGGGCCTGCAGCGTCTGAGGGTTAGCCGACGGCTTCGGAGAGATCGGCGCGGCGCAAGCGGGCCGCCACCAGATAACGCTGCACCAGCTTCAACAGCGCCGCCACGTCGAAGGGCTTGGCGAGATATTCATCCATGCCGACGGCGGTGAACCGCGCCTGGTCGGCTTCCGAGGCATGGGCGGTCAAGGCGACGATCGGCAGGTCGGCCGAGCC
>DATMUQ010000378.1:0-2883 GCA_035563795.1 Terriglobales bacterium
ATCGTCGCGTCCTGCGTCGCGCTCAGCTCTGCACGGCAGAACGAGCCGAGGAATTCCATCGCCTCGATCCGCACCTGCAGGCTGTTGGGTTGAGCGGTCTGGATGCCGCGCACCTGCACGTCTTCCGGCCGCAGGCAGACATTGACGCGGCTACCGGTCGGCAGGTTCGGGCAGTTCTCCACCGCGAGATCGACCGAACCGACGCGCAGCCGGCCGCCGGCGACCTGCTCGGCCGAGAGGCTGTTCATATGGCCGACGAAGCTGGCAACAAAGGGCGAAGCCGGATTGCGATAGATCTCCTGCGGCGTGCCGACCTGCTCGATATTGCCGTCATTCATCACGACGATGCGGTCGGCGATCGCCAGCGCCTCCTCCTGGTCATGGGTCACCATGATGGTGGTGATGCCAAGGCGGCGCTGTAATTGTTTGAGCTCGCCGCGCAGATGCAGCCGCACCCGCGCATCGAGCGCCGAGAGCGGCTCATCGAGCAGCAGGAGGCCGGGCGACATGGCGATGGCGCGCGCCAGAGCGACGCGCTGCTGCTGGCCGCCCGACAACTGGGTCGGAAACTTCTTCTCCTGGCCCTTTAGCCCGACCATTGCGAGAAGCGATTGGATGCGTTCCAAGATATCGGCCTTGCGCATGCCGGTATTGCGCAACCCATAGCCGACATTGTCGCCGACGCTGAGATTGGGAAACAACGCGTAGGATTGGAAGACGATGCCGAAATCGCGCTGCGACGGCGGCAAGGCGGAGATGTCACGATCGCCCTGCTCGATCCGGCCGCTGGTCTGGATGTCGAGACCGGCAATGGCGCGCAACAAGGTGGTCTTGCCGCAACCGGATGGCCCCAGGAAGCAGACGAACTCGCCCTCATAGATATCGAGCGAGATCGTCTTCAATGCCTGGAAGCTGCCGAAATTCTTGCTGACCCTGTCGATCCGCAGATAAGGCGCCCGTACGGTTTCCTGCTTCATGTCACGCTGCCATTTTGTCTTGTGGACTGCCCGGTTGGTCTCGCCGGGCTCACAATGCCGGAAGGGTCGCAGCACTTGGCTACGACCCGACCACGCTAGGATATGCCGCAGATGTTACTGCTTGGCGTCCTTGTCATTATAACGCTTGGTCCATTCGTCGAGGATTTCCTGGCGATGGGCCGCCGCCCAATAGAAGTCGTTCTTGATCATCAGGCTCTGCTCATTGGCCGGATAGTTCTCCGGCACCTTGGCATCGACATCCTTGCGGGCGAGCACCTGGTAGGAGTCGTTGTACATCTTGTTGGCATCGACGCTGGCGGCGAAATCGGCAAGCTTCTTGGCTTCCGCTTCATGCGCCGTACCCTTCATGATGCCGGTCGCTTCCATGTCCCAGCCGATGCCATCCTTCGGCAGGATGACCTCCACCGGCGCGCCCTGGTTCTTCTGGGCGACACCCGGATAGGCGAAGGAAATGCCGACGACATATTCACCGGCGGCAGCGGCCTTGCAGGGCTTCGAGCCGGAATGCAGGTAGGTGTTGATGTTCTGGTGCAGCTTGTCCATGTACTCCCAGCCGCCCTTCTCACCCATCGACTGCAGCCAGCCGGCGACGCTGAGATAACCGGTGCCCGAGGAACCCGGATTGGGCATCACGATATGGCCCTTGTATTCCGGCTTCAGCAGATCTGCCCAGGTCTCGGGGCGGGGAATGCCGGCCTTCTGCGCTTCCACCGTGTTGAAGCAGATGGCGCTGGCCCAGGCATCCATGCCAACCCAGGTCGGGCTGTCGGTGCGGGTATCCTTGAAGGTGTCCTTGATCTGGTCATAGCCATCCGGCTTGTAGCCTTCCAGCATGCCCTGCTTGTCGAGCAGCATCAGGCTGGTCGCGGCGAGGCCCCAGACTACGTCGGCCTGGCGATTGTCCTTCTCGGCGAGCAGACGGGCGGTGATGACGCCGGTCGAATCGCGCTGCCATTCAATGGTGATGCCGGGATTGGCTTTCTCGAAAGCCGCCTTATAGACCGGAAGTTGCTCTTCTTCGAGCGCGGTATAGACCTTCAACACGGTATCGGCCTGGGCCGAGAGGGTGGCAAAGGCGATTGCCGCAGTGGCGCCAAGGCCGACAACACCGAGCCGGTGCAGCAGCGAGAAAGTCATGGTTTTAGCCTCCAAGTTGGGATGGTTGTTTGGGCGCGGTCACACTCTTCAAGTTCGAAGTCAATTGAATGACAGTTTAGTAGCTCTTTGATGAAATCATCATATCGCATCATGATGCCAAATTTTGCAAAACTCAAATGTATAAATAGGACAAAATAAGTCGTTTTTAGAGTATTTATGACAATGATCGCGATGTCAGCTGTGGCGCCAGTTAACAGCGAGGCGAAACGGTGCGGCCCGTGCGAACGTCAAAGCGCTCTCCCGGTAACAGAATACCGGCCGATCGGGTTGCTTCGCGCTCAGCCCCTCCGATCGTTGCTGTGATCGATGGATTCGCGGGCAGCGGGACCAGCGCGAGCAGGGCTGACGTACTACAACTTTTAAGAGATTTAGCGAAAACAAAAAGAGGCCGCGCCAACCGGCGAACGGCCCCTTTCCTGTCGATTATTGCCCGATCAGGCAGCCGTGGCTTCGAGCCCGGCGATGTACTGTTCCAGCAATGCTACGGCATAGCCGGTGCCGCCGGTCGGCGTCATGGTCTTGTCCTTGCCGGCAAATTCCTTGGACGCAATATCGAGATGCGCCCAGGTACAGCCATCGACGAATTGATGCAGCAAAGCGGCGGCATAGGCGGCATCCGCCTTGTCCGCATCGGGGGCGAACTGGCGCAGATCGGCGATATTCGATGTCAGGTCCTGTTCATAGGCAGGATCCAGCGGCAGGCGCCACAACCGCTCGCCGACAATCT
>DATMUQ010000379.1:0-3117 GCA_035563795.1 Terriglobales bacterium
CCCGGTCGGCCTCCAGTAATCGATGACGTTGGGAAAGGCGGCACCATCCATGAACACGCTGTTGGTCTGGCCGGCGAGCAGGTCTCCCCACTGCACATAAGCGTGTCTCAGCCGGATGGTGGTCTTGCCGGCATCGGCGCCCACCCCGAACATGTCGAACTCGAACTTGAAATCGATGTCACTAAGTTTCCGGCCAACCGGAACATCGCCGGTGACGCCGAACCGGCTCTGCTTGACGGAGAAGAGCGACTGGCCGTTGCTGCCGAACAGTCCTTCTGTGGTGGGGATCTTGGAAGGGCGCAGCGCATCCTCCCAGGAAGGGTCCACCCGGTGGACGTCATAGATGTAGTCCAGTTGCGCGGTTCCATAGAGCGTGAAGGAGGGTTTGGCGTCTGCCTGGGTGGTCAATGCGCCCATGGTGAGCGCGAAAACAGCCGCCGTACGGAACTTCCGAATGTGCCGCATGGAGAATCTCTTTAAGGGGTTGAAATCGTTACGCGCTACTTATCGCCGTAACCTCACACCCAAACGAGACCATCAGCCATTGGACCAAGGTCCCATCATTGGAAACGATCGCCGGATTTTCATCCGCGCATGGGGTGCGCATCGGATCAGCTGACATTCAAACCGGCGGCACAGAATATTCCTGCCGCCCGCGCGACGGCTTCCGGTGACGGAGGAGGCGTCAACGACAGCGTGTAGTTGAGCCCCAACTTTTCCCACTTGTAGCGTCCCATCTGGTGAAACGGCAGCACTTCCGCCCGCTCGACCACGCCCAGCGATTCGGCAAATTCCGCTATACGCTCGATCTCCTCGTCATCGTCGGTCAGGCCCGGGACCAGCACATAGCGAAGCCACATGGGCCGGTGGAGCGCCGCCAGTCTCTGGCAGAACTCGAGAACCTGCTTGTTGTCGATGCCTGACGTGACGCGCTTATGCTGTTCCGGGCGGAGGGCTTTCATATCCAGGATGACAAGGTCGATGTCAGCAAGCTCCTTGTCCGACAACCTTTCGCCATAAAAGCCGTTGGTTTCTATCGCCGTATGGATGCCGATCTCTTTCGCCGCGGCGAACAGCCTGGCGGCAAAACGGGCTTGCATCAGAGGCTCGCCACCGGACAGCGTGAACCCGCCCCTCATCACCTTCAAGCCGGCGGCGTACTTCCTGAGTTGTTCGATCGCGGTCTCGATTCTGACGGGCGTTCCGTTTGACAGGGTCCAGGTATCGGGGTTGTGACAATATTTGCAGCGGAACATGCACAAGGTCGTCCAGGCGACCACCCGCACGCCCGGGCCGTCGACGGTCGAACCGGTTGTAAAGGAGTGGAGGAACCCGAGTTCGCCGCTGGCGATGCCGGAGCGGACTTCATTTTCCGGCACATCAACGCCCCGGTTGGTCCTGAGTTCGAAGGGACTGAGACCTTCGGGCACAACGCAATGTTCGGTGACGGAACTGATCACTTCACTCTCCATGGAAGGTCCGGGTGATGACATCCATCTGTTGCTCCCGGGTCAGGCGGACGAAATTGACGGCATATCCCGATACCCGGATGGTCAGGTTCGGATATTTTTCCGGGTGGTCCATCGCATCGCGCAGCGTGTCGCGATTGAGCACATTTATGTTCATGTGGTAACCGGTCGTGCCGAAGAATGCGTCCAGCATCCCGACCAGGTTGGTCACCCGCTCGTCGGGGGTGCGGCCGAGCCCGCTGGGAACAACGGTGGTGGTCAGCGATATTCCGTCGGAAGCATCGCGATAGGGGATCTTCGCGACCGACGCGGCGGAGGCATGAATGCCGTGATTGTCGCGGCCGTGCATGGGGTTTGCGCCGGGAGCAAACGGCTCGCCGCGCCTTCGTCCATCGGGCGTGTTTCCCGTCGCTTTGCCATAAACGACATTCGATGTGATGGTCAGAACCGACTGGGTGTGCAGGGCATTGCGGTAGGTGGGATACTTGCGCAGTTTTCCCATGAAGGTGGAAACCAACCAGCTCGCCAGCTGATCGACCTGGTTGTCATTGTTCCCGAAAGCGGGAAATACTCCCTCCCGCGCATAGTCGACGACAAGTCCGGTTTCGTCCCGGATCACCTTCACTTTGGCATACCGGATGGCCGAAAGACTGTCGGCGACGACCGACATTCCGGCGATCCCGAACGCCATGGTCCTGATCGGCGCATAGTCGTGCAGCGCCATCTCGATACGCTCGTAGGCGTATTTGTCGTGCATGTAGTGGATGACGTTCATGGCCCCGACATAAACACCGGCCAGCCAATCCATCATGCGCTCGAACTTCTTCAGGACATCGTTGAAATCCAGATAGTCGCCCTCAACGGGATCGTATCTTGGGCCGATCTGTTCGCCGCTGATTTCATCCCTGCCGCCGTTGATGGCATAAAGCAGGCACTTGGCCAGATTGGCCCGGGCGCCGAAAAACTGCATCTGGGTGCCGACGCGCATGGGCGAAACACAGCAGGCAATGGCGCCGTCGTCGCCCCAGGCGGTCCGCATGAGTTGATCATTTTCGAACTGCAGTGAGCTGGTATCGATGGCGACCTTGGCCGCGAAGCGCCGGAAGGGTTCGGGCAGCCGTGGGGAATACCAGATTGTCAGATTGGGCTCGGGCGCAGGCCCCAGATTGTAGAGCGTCTGCAGGAAGCGGAACGTCGTCTTGGACACAAGCGGGCGGCCGTCATCACTCATGCCCGCCAGGGACTCGGTCACCCAGGTCGGATCGCCGGCGAACAATTCGTTGTATTCCGGCGCCCGCAGGAAACGGACGATCCTGAGTTTGATGACGAAATCATCGACGATTTCCTGGGCTTCGGCCTCCGTCAGGCGGCCGGCCTTCAGGTCGCGCTCGAAGAAGACATCGAGGAAGGTCGATGTGCGGCCCAGCGACATCGCCGCGCCGTTCTGTTCCTTGACACTGGCCAGATAGGCGAAATAGAGCCACTGAACCGCTTCTCTTGCGGTGCGGGCCGGCTGGGAAATGTCATAGCCGTACCGGGCCGCCATCTCCTTCAGTTCGTCCAGGGCCCGTATCTGCTCGGCCAGTTCCTCGCGGTCGCGGATTATGTCGTCGCTGGAAGGCTCGGTATCGATCGACGCTTTTTCCTC
>DATMUQ010000380.1:0-4304 GCA_035563795.1 Terriglobales bacterium
TGGCCGCACGGCCGGCGGGCAGGCGCGACAGCACCACCGACCAGCCGCCATAGGCGACGAAGCTGGGGACAAGGCCGAGATAGATCGCAGCATTGCGCGCGGCCGCCGGTGCCGCCACGGCCTGCTCGACGCCGGACAGCAAGCCGGGCGAGAGGAAGAGGGCGCCGAACAGCATGGTCCAGGCGGAGACCGTCACTGCGCGGTGACGGGCGTAAAGCGGCTTCAGCAAGACGGTCGACACCGCGGTGCAGACGGCGGAGCCCAGGATATAGAGCGCACCTCCATTGATCTCGAGGCCATTGCCTTCGCCGAAAGCGATGAGGCCAATGCCGCTGAAGGAGATGAAGGTACCGAACCAGGCCCGCGCGCCGAAGCGTTCGTGCAGAATGAGGATCGCCAGCAGCGCCACCAGGATGGGGCTGACATTGACGATGAAACTGGCGGCACCGCTGGAAATCGTCCGCTCGCCGATATTGAGCAGCACGGTATAGACCGCCACGAAAAGTAGGCCGCCAAGGGCCAGCCGCAGGAATTCGCGCAAGGTTGGCAGCTTGGCGCGCGTGATCAACAGATAAGCCGCGGCGGGTACGGCTGCGATGGTGAAGCGGATCGAGCCCAGTTCCAGTGGTCCGATCGCATGCAGGCCCTCGCGAATGGCAGGGAAGGCGGAAGCCCAGCCGATCACCGTGATGACAAAAGCGATGGCCAGGACCGGATCGAAGCCATGCGCCGATTTTGGGCGTTCCCTGAGACGGGCAGAGGCAGGATTTTCGGCGCTGGCGGTGGTCATGGCTTTCTCGATTACGGATGGTTCGGGCGATCATTCCCGGCGTCGAGCTGATTGACAATCGATCAATTAGGGGGTCAGCTGTGAGCATGAATCACAGCTCAACACCTCTTCCGCCGCTTGATCCGCTCCGCGCCTTCGAGGCCGCGGCCCGGACCGGCAGCTTTTCCGCCGCGGCCGAACTCCTCAACCTGACCCATGGCGCGGTCAGTCGCCAGGTCGGCAAATTGGAGCATTGGCTCGGCCGGCGCTTATTCGAGCGGCAGGCCCGCGGTGTCAGTCTGACACCGGACGGGCAGCGGCTCTATCTGCGGACGACGGAGGCTTTTGCGCTCATCGCCGAGAGCGCCGATCGCTGGGTCGAGCAGAACCGCGGCAGTGTCGTGCGCCTGACCTCGATCCCGTCGATCTGCGGCCTGTGGCTGATCCCGCGCCTGGCGCAATTGGAAGCCGGCAATCCGCCTTTGCGCATCGATCTTCGGGTCGAGCATCGCAGTGCCGATCTCGATTCCGATGGCATCGATCTCGCCATTCGCTGCGGCCGCGGCGGCATGCCAGGGCGCCAATCGGTGCAGCTCTTTGAAGAGTACTGCTTTCCTATTGCGGCGCGGGCCTTGGCCGTGGCGGTCGGCGAGGGGGATCCGGCCAGGATACTTGATTGGCCGCTGCTCCATGATTCCGATGCGTCGGGCTGGCGCGCCTGGTTTGCTGCCCAAGGCCTCGACTATAAGCCGCGGCGCCAGGATCGCCGCTTCGAAGACTACAATCTGGTGCTGGATGCGGCGGCGCATGGCCTCGGCATCGCGCTTGCGCGGCCGCCTTTGGTGCAGGAGGTGCTCGCGAGCAAGCGCGTGGTGCCGGTCGATCCACGCAAGGCGCTCAACACCGTCGCTTATTGGCTCGACCGGCCCGATGGCAAGTTGCGTCCGGCAGCGATGGAACTGGCGCGCCGCATCATGCGGGCGGCGGATCTCGATGCCGGCGCCATGGATGGCTTCATCGGCGTGAAACCGCGCGACTGATCGCTGTCAGGAGCCTGCCGGCAGCCAGGTATCCTTCGGGGCGAAGAGCTCGATCTTCTCGGCAAAACCCTTCAGGTCATGTGCCCCGACTGAGCTCGTCTCGACTTGCGGCAGCAATTCGGCGAAGCGTCGTGACATCAACAGGGGACGTCCCGTCGTACCGCAAACGCTCTGGATCCGGCTGGTCAGATTGACGTCCGGGCCGATGACGGTGAAATCCAGGCGGTGGCCGGAGCCGATATTGCCGTAGCTGGCCTTGCCATAATGCAAGGCAACGCCGGCCTTGATATCGATCTCTGGTGTCTTCACGCGCGCAAGCTCAGCCAGGGCATCATGTGCGGCGGCAAAGGCAGCCTGGCTGTTGTGCGCCGGATCGTCGCCGATATGAAAGCTGGCAAGGACCGCATCGCCGATGAATTTCAGCACCTCACCGCCATGCCGCGCGATGGCGGGCAAGACCTGATCGAAATAGTCGTTCAGCAGGCCGAGCACGCGCTCGCTGGGCAGGCGATTGGAGAGGCCAGTGAAGTCACGCATGTCGCAGAGCATGAGGGCGGCTTCGATGGTCTCGACATCGCCGCGCTGGACATGGCCCGCGAGAATCCGCCGGCCGGTCTCACTGCCGATATAAGTATCGAGCAGATTGGCGCCGCGTTCCTGCAGCGCCTTCAACTCGATGCTGCTCCGCAAGGCCGGCAGGATGCGGTGGAAGAGGGTGTGGTCTTCGGCGGTGAATCCCGTCGGATTCCGGCTGGCAAAGCAGATCGCGCCAATCCAGGTCTGGCCACTTTTCAGTGGCACATAGAGGCGCTCGGCCAAGGATCGCCCAAGATAGACCTCATGGGTGAACCAGGAGTTTGTATCGATGGCATCGGCACGCAGGCTGAACCACTTGCCTGTGTCGAGGACATGTCGGATCGGGCTTTTCTGGCTGCCGGCATTGTATTCGAAACCATGCAGGCGGCTGAGTGTTTCCACCGGTTCGCCGGGTGACCAGGCCAGGGTGCGGCCGAGAATCTCCGGGTCGATCACCAGGAGATGCAGGGCCAGGCGATCGAGGGCGATGCCGGCATTGCGCAACCTGACACCGAGCCCTTCCAGTAGGCCGGCAATGTCTTGATTGTGGCAAAAGTCGCCGGCCAACCATTCGATCAGGTTGGCGGCAATATCGATAAGGGCAGCATTCATCAGTTGACCGATGCCGGCATCGCGGCCGAAGCGGGGGCGGGCTGGGCGCAAGACTGCGCTGCCACTGCCCAAGTCTTGGATTTCGCAGTGGAACTTGACTTTAGTTATGGGATTTCTGCGGCGTCATGGAAACGTCATTTTTCATGCAATCCAGCGATGGCGGGCTGCGAAAACAACATGGCTAGATCGTTAGGTATATATTAAATAGTCTCCTATCTAATTTCATGAGCCTCCTAACGAAAGTGCGCCTCATGGCCATCTCCGACCGCAAGAAGCGTCAAATGGATCTCGGTCCGCGTCTCAACCGCATCGGCCAGGGTCTGCGGCGGGCGATTGACGATGAAGTGCGGGCGCTGGGGCTGACGGATGCCACCTGGCGGCCATTGTTCCATCTCGGCCGTCTGGGCGACGGGTTGAAGCAGAAGGATCTGGCAGAAGCCCTGATGATCGAAGGGCCTTCCTTGGTGCCGCTGCTCGACAACCTGGAAGCCAACGGCCTGGTCGAACGGGTGGAGAGCCCGGATGACCGCCGCTGCAAGCTGATCCAGATGACGCCGGCCGGCGAGAAGGCCTACCGCCAGACCATGGATATCGCCGGCAAGATCTTCACCCGGGTGATGCGTCAGGTTTCTGATGAAGAATTGGCAGTTTGCCATAGCGTCTTCGATCGCCTCGAAGAGGGGTTGGCCAATCTGAAGGCGGGCGAGCGCAAATCCGGTGCCCGGGCGGCCGAGTAAGCAGCGATGACGCGGTGGCCCTTCCTCAGTCCCGGTTGGTCGCACGCGATTTGCACGACGATCGCCGTCATCCTGGCGCTTTACGTCGCCTATTTCCTGCAGCTTGAGAGTCCCTATTCGGCGGCGACCACGGTTCTCGTGGTGGCGAGCCCGGTCCATGGCATGGTGCTGGCGAAATCGGTCTACCGCTTTCTCGGCACGGTCCTCGGTGCCGCCGCCTCGGTGCTGTTGATGGCCTGGTTCGCCCAGACGCCGGAACTGTTCCTGCTGGGGACCGCCATCTGGGTCGGTATCTTCACGGCGATGTCGTCGCTGCTGCGTCGCTTCCGCGCTTACGGCGCGGTGCTCGCCGGTTATACCATCACCCTGGTGGCCTTCGGCGCCGTCGACAAGCCGCTCTCGATCTTCGACCTCTCCATGGCGCGCATCGCCGTCGTCACCACCGGTGTCGCCTGTTCCGCGCTGGTCACCATCCTTTTGGCGCCGAACACTGCCAGCCGGGACTTCCCCGCGAAGCTGAAGGCGGCCCTGGCGGCCGTCGCCGCGTTTCTCGAGCGCGCCCTGGCATCC
>DATMUQ010000381.1:0-3094 GCA_035563795.1 Terriglobales bacterium
GTTGAGAGCGAGCCCGCCGCCGATGGCATCGAGGTCAGGCTGCAGATCACCGGCCGTGCCTTTGCCGGGCTGAAGGAGCGCCGACGTAATCTCACCGGGCGCACCGGTTGCGGCATCTGCGGTGTCGACAGCATTGACCAGGCGGTACGCGATCTGCCGCGAATCCAGAACGACCGGCGTTTCACGGCCGCCAGCATCTTCCGGGCACTTGATGAGCTGCCGGCGCTGCAGGTGTTGAACCGCGACTCCCGCACGCTGCATGCGGCGGCCTTCTGTGACCCCGATGGCAAGGTGCTGCTGTTGCGCGAGGATGTCGGCCGGCATAATGCCCTCGACAAGCTGATCGGGGCGATGCGCAAGGCAAAGCTCGATCCGGCTTCCGGCTTCGGCGTCATCACCAGCCGCTGCTCCAGCGAGATGGTGCAGAAGGCGGCGGTTCTGGGCTTGCCCATGCTGGTGGCGGTATCGGCGCCGACGGGATTGGCGCAGGAACTGGCGGACCGCTATGGCCTGACCCTGATCGGCTTGGCGCGCAGTGACAGTTTGATTATCGTCAGCGAAGGCTGGCGTCTCAATGAACAGAAATGATGAAGCCCCCAGAAATGATTGAGTTCGAGGAGTGACGCGGTGAGCGACAATATGGCAACCCTGATCCGGATGGCGAACCAGATCGGCGATTTCTTCAAGGCCTATCCGCCGGAAGAAGCGGTGCCGCAGATCGCCACCCATATCCAGAAGTTCTGGGATCCGCGCATGCGCAAGAAGATCCTGGCGCATCTTGCCGAACATAACGGCGAAGGCCTGAAGCCGCTGGTGCTCGACGCCATCAAGAAAGTGCATTGAGGCGACGACACCCGATCGCGCCGGCTGGACTCGAGCCGGCCAGCCAGTGACATCTGATATTTTCTGACCGGCCCGGGCCCTCGCGCCCGGGCCGCAGCATTTCGGCCCGGACCCCGCCCCTCCGGCGTCAATCATCCATGCGTATATTTTCCATGCGGCTGCCGCTGGGCTGCCCGGATGTAACCTCCGTCTTTGCGTCTGCGAAATCACCTGTAACAGCGACGTTCTCCGCTGCCGGTGATTGCTAGATCACCTCACCCGCACCGCAACTGGCCGGCCGCTGCCGGAGAGGATTTCGACATGATGAACCGACGCATGTTCACGGCGGCCTTGGCTGCCGGTGTGGCAACTTCCGCTTTCGCCCGGCCTGTCTTCGCGCAGGCCAGTTACAAGATCCGCAATGTGGTGCTGGTCCACGGCGCCTATGCCGATGGCTCCTGCTGGCTCGACGTCATCACCCGCCTGCAGGCCGCCGGGCTCAACGCCATGGCGGTGCAGAATCCGCTGACCTCGCTGGCCGATGACGTTGCGGCCACCAACCGCATCCTCGATCTGCAGGACGGCCCGACCGTGCTGGTCGCCCATTCCTGGGCCGGCATGGTGATCAGCGAGGCCGGTATCCATCCCAAGGTCGCCTCGCTGGTCTATATCGCCGCTCGGGCACCCGATGCCGGCGAGGATTTCGCCGCCTTGGCCGCCAAGTTCCCAACTCCGCCCGCTTCTGCCGGCCTGGTCAAAGCCGGCGGCTTCGCGCAATTGAGCGAGGAGGCGTTCCTGCGCGACTTCGCCGGCGATGTCGATCCCGCCCGCGCCCGGGCGCTCTACGCCGTGCAGGGCCGCATCTCCACCACCCTCTTCGCCGGCCGCACGACACATGCAGCCTGGCGCGAGAAGCCGAGCTATTACGCCGTCTCCGCCGAGGACCGCACCATCAATCCCGATTTCGAACGCTTCCTGGCGAAGCGCATGAATGCCAAGACCATCGAACTCAAGGCGAGCCATCTCTCGCTGATCTCGCAGCCCGATGCCGTCGCCAATCTGATCTTGGAAGCGGGCGGCAAGACTGCTTGAATGCTTCTCCGATTTTGAAGGGAGCATGAGCGGTGAGATGAAGGAGGTTCTGCTGCGGCAAGGCGATAGCACGCTTCACGGCGTGCTGGAGCGGCCGGCCGCCATGGACAACGGATTGGCGGTGCTGGTCCTGCCGGGTTCCGGCCCCACCGACCGCGATGGCAATCAGCCGGGCATGCAGAATGACAGCCTGAAACTGCTCGCGGCTGGCCTGCGAGGCCGTGGCATCACAACGTTGCGCATCGACAAGCGCGGCATCGCCGCCAGCCGCACGGCGGCGCCGGACGAAGCTGCTATGCGTATCGAGACTTATGTTGCCGACGCGGTTTCCTGGCTCGGGTTTCTGCGCCGGCGGCCGAATGTCCGGCGGGTTGCCTTAGTCGGTCATAGTGAGGGCGCGCTCATTGCCACGCTCGCGGCGCAACATTCGCCGGTTGCAGCTTTGGTCCTGATTGCCGGTGCCGGTCGTCCGATTGGTGAGGTCCTGCGTGACCAGTTGGCGCCACATATGCCGCCGGACATGAAGATCCGGGTCTTCACCATGCTCGCGACACTGGAAGCGGGCGGAACGGTGACGGATGTTCCGCCGGAACTCAAGGCGTTGTTCCGCCCCAGCATCCAACCTTATATGCGTTCCTGGATGGCCTATGATCCAGCGGCAGAACTCGCCAAGGTGACGGTACCGGTGGAGATCATCCAGGGTCGACGGGATTTGCAGGGGACAGTCGGCGATGCCGAGCGGTTGGCGGCTGCGCAGCCGAAGGCCGATCCGCACCTGATTGACGGCATGAACCACATCCTGAAATTCGTGCCGGATGATCGGGACGTCAATCTTGCCAGTTACAACGATCCAAACCTCCCGCTGGCGCCAACGTTGCTGCACGTCCTGGCCGATTTCCTCATCAGCTTGCCATAAGCCTCCCGACCGGCGCTCATCGCCAAGAAGCAACGACCGGCATGACAGCCATGCCGACGGGCAGCTTGCCGCCGCAGCCGATTCAGCGGAGAAGAGGGCGAAGAAAAAGCTGAAAGCGTGGTGCGGGGAATATGACGACGGGTGAGCTTCTCGACAGCCGGTATGCCTGGCTGCGGCTGCTGGCGGCGCTGGTGATCGCCACCATCGGCGGGATCGGCCTGTGGTCGGCGGTGGTCGTCCTTCCCACCATCGAGCAGGAATTCG
>DATMUQ010000382.1:0-5966 GCA_035563795.1 Terriglobales bacterium
GATGCGTCGCCAATCGATCTTCGCGATCCTGGCCGGGCTGGTCACCAGCCCGGCCGTCGCGGATGATCGCGTGCCGCTGGACCGCCAGTTCTTCGCCTTCTTCAACGGCCGTTGCACGCAGTCGATGAACCAGCAGTTGCAGGAACAGGGCAAGGACCCGACGGCTGCGCGGTATCATGCCGGGATCGAGAGCTATTGCGGCTGCACGGCCCAGGCGGTGGTGAGCTGGCTGACGGCAGAGGAGATCCTGCAATTCGCCAACAATCCCGATCAGGAACCAGCCGCCGGCAAGATGCGTCCCTATTTCTTTGCTTGCCGCGATAAGGCGCAGCAGGCGGTGCAATGATGGAAAACAATCGCAATCGGCGCTGGGTCGGACTGGGTATTGCGGCCATCGTGCTGATCATTTGCGTGGCCGCGATCATCTGGTCGGTCAATCAACGTGGTTCCAGCGAGGCGACCATCGACCCCGCCGCCTATAAGACCGGGTTCGTGGAGAATTGCCTGCAGCAGGCGAATGCCGCCGCCATGGCACAGGGCAAGTCGTATAACGAGGAGCAGAAACGGATCCTGCAGCAGGTCTGCAGCTGCGGCGCCGACCGGACCCTGCAACAATTTACGCCGGAAGATGTTGCCGCCTTTAAGGCCAATCCTGGCGACGAGGCGATGCTGAACCGGATCAAGGGCATCATGCAGAGTTGTGCCGCGGCGACCAGCATGCCGGCGAACAATCCTTAGCGGCACGGGATTGCTTAATGGGAAAGTCGGCGCGACGGATTTTGACGGGTTTGCTGATCATTCTGGCCATCGGCCTCGGCTTGGTCATGATCGGTCTGCACCAGTTGGCTGACCCGGCAAGTTGGGCCAGCGAGAAGCTCACGGCGCGTGTGGTCGAGCAATGTGTCGCAGCGAGCCAGCGTGGAGACCAGGCGCAACCGGTCGATGCGGCTAATCCGGACGACAATGCGGCGGATATCTGCCGCTGTGGCGCCGATGATTTGCGCGAGGACCTGGCAGATACCGGTATCGGCGGGCTGGCGCATATGCTCTTCATCGAGGGCGTCGGTGCCAAGATGCAGCGCGTGATGGATGGGTGCCAGGCATCGCCATCGGCACCGTGACGACCGGACTACAGGTCAGTTGTCTCGTGCAACGAATGGATCGAAAGGAGGGTGAGGCTATGAGGAATAAAGCGATCGCTGTTGGCTTGTTCGCCTTGGGCCTGCTTGCCGCTATAAATTCAGTCGCGAAGTCCGATGAGCCGATCCAGGGTTTTCATGACGGTTGCGTCAAGAGCATGGTCGGCAGGCTGCAGCAATCCGGGACAAAAATTGATGACAGTGTCCAGCAGATGATCGGCAATTACTGCGACTGTGCCGAGACTCATATCCAATCTAGTTTTACGCCAGCCGAGCTTCAGGCGTTACAACAACCCAATCCTGATCAGGCTCTTGTCGCCCGGATGCAGCCGATCAAGCAGCAATGTTCCAAAGAGAACTTTCATCAGTAGGTGGGGGCAGGGGCTGTCCATGTCAAAGTTCATAGGAGTTTGTTTCTGCAGCGTTCTTTTTGCGTTGCCTGTCTTCCTTCGATCGGCTCAAGCGGACGACTTTGGAGATAAGTTTCATCAGGGTTGTGTCAGTAGTGCCGTTGCGAGCGTGGAGCAGCAGGGAATCAAGGCGGACGCAGCCTTCCAAGAAAAGATCAACGCCGTCTGCGATTGCGGCCTTACACAAATTAGAGGTCAGTTTACTGCGACAGAGTTGCTATCTCTGAGTGGCCCTAATCCCGATCCAACAGTCGCCGACAGCATCAAGCCGATCATGCAGCAGTGCATGAAGGAAAATTTCAAATAATAGGTGACCAGGATGTCTGATACATCTTTTGATCTGATCGTTGTCGGTGGCGGCCCCGGTGGTTATGTGGCTGCCATTCGTGCCGCCCAGCTCGGCCTCAAGACCGCGCTGGTCGAGCGCGAGCATCTCGGTGGTATCTGCCTCAACTGGGGCTGCATCCCGACCAAGGCGCTGCTGCGCACCGCCGAGGTGGCGAATCTGATCCGCCATGCCGGCGATTTCGGCCTCTCGGTTACCGGTTTCGGCGTCGATCTGCCGAAGATCGTCGAGCGATCGCGCAAGGTCGCGGCACAGCTCTCCGGTGGTGTGAAGCATCTCCTGAAGAAGAACAAGGTCACGGTCTTCGACGGCCAGGGCAAGCTAGCCGGTAACGGCAAGCTGGTCGTGGAGAAGGACGGCAAGAAGGTCGCCGATCTCACCGGCAAGCATATCATCCTGGCGACCGGTGCGCGGGCCCGCGCATTGCCGGGCCTGGAGCCCGACGGCAAGCTGGTCTGGACCTATAAGGAAGCCATGGTGCCGACCGACATGCCGAAGTCGCTGCTGGTGGTCGGCAGCGGTGCCATCGGTATCGAATTCGCCAGCTTCTATCGCAGCCTCGGTGTCGAGGTGACGGTGGTCGAGGTGGTCGACCGCGTTCTGCCGGTTGAGGATGCCGAGATTTCCGCCTTCGCTCATAAGTCCTTCGAGAAGCAGGGTATGAAGATCATCACCGGCGCCAGCGTGAAGGCGCTGAAGAAGTCGGCGACCAATGTGACGGCGACGATCGAAAGCGGCGGCAAGTCGCAAGAGATCACGGTCGACCGTGTCATCCTGGCGGTCGGTATTGTCGGCAATGTCGAGAATATCGGCCTTGAAGGCACCAAGGTGAAGGTCGAGAAGACCCATGTGGTGATTGACGAATATTGCCGCACCGGCGAACCGGGCGTCTATGCGATCGGCGATCTCGCCGGCCCGCCCTGGCTGGCCCACAAAGCGAGCCATGAAGGCGTCATCTGCGTCGAGAAGATCGCCGGCGTGAAGGACGTGCATCCGCTCAATGTCACGAATATCCCGGGCTGCACCTATTGCACGCCGCAGATCGCCAGCGTCGGCCTGACCGAGGCGGCGGCCAAGGCCAAGGGCCATGACGTCAAGGTCGGTCGGTTCCCCTTCATCGGCAATGGCAAGGCGATCGCCCTGGGTGAGCCGGAAGGCCTGGTCAAGACGGTTTTCGACGCCAAGACCGGCGAATTGCTGGGGGCACATATGGTCGGGGCCGAGGTGACGGAACTGATCCAGGGCTATACAATCGCCAAGACCATGGAGACGACCGAAGCGGAATTGATGCATACGGTCTTCCCGCATCCGACCTTGTCGGAAATGATGCATGAATCCGTCCTGGCGGCTTACGGCCGGGCGATTCACTACTAAATACGATGAGATAGGCCGGTCATTTTGGGCTGGTTGGACTGAGAGGGTCCGGAAATGAGTGAGAAGGCAGTCCTGCGGCATCCCGAAAAGGCCCATCGGCCAGATAATCCGATCCAGCGCAAGCCGGATTGGATTCGGGTGAAGGCGCCGGTCAGCATTGAATATGCCGAGACCAAGGCGCTGATGCGCCGCCTCAATCTCAATACCGTTTGCGAGGAAGCGGCCTGCCCCAATATCGGCGAGTGCTGGAAGCAGAAGCATGCCACGGTGATGATCCTGGGGTCGGTCTGCACCCGCGCCTGTGCCTTCTGCAATGTGGCAACCGGCCGGCCGGATCTCCTCGATCCGCATGAACCGGCCCATGTGGCCGAAGCCGTCGGCAAACTCGGCCTCAACCATGTCGTCATCACCTCGGTCGACCGGGACGATCTCGACGATGGTGGTGCCGCGCATTTCGCCGAGACCATCACCCGCATCCGGGCAGCTTCGCCGACGACGACCATCGAGGTGCTGACCCCGGACTTCCAGAAGAAACCGGGCGCCTTGGAGACCGTCATCAAGGCGCGGCCCGATGTCTTCAACCACAATCTTGAGACCGTGCCGCGGATCTACCGCTCGGTGCGGCCGGGTGCGCGCTACTTCGCCTCGCTGCGTCTCCTGCAGATGGCGAAGGAGATCGATCCCAATGTCTTCACCAAATCCGGCCTGATGGTCGGGCTTGGCGAGAGCTTCGATGAGGTCTGCCAGGTGATGGATGACCTGCGCGCGGCCGATGTCGATTTCCTCACCATCGGTCAGTATCTGCAGCCGACCAAGAAGCATCATGCCGTCGACCGTTTCGTCCCGCCCGACGAGTTCGAGCAGATGAAGAGCCAGGGGCAGGGGCGTGGCTTCCTGCTCGTCGCCGCATCGCCGCTGACGCGCTCATCGCATCATGCGGGCGAGGATTTTGCTCGATTGCAAGCCGCCCGCACGGCGCAGCAGAAAGCGCGTTCGGTTGCCTGATGAAGGTGCATTCTGAAGAGCGTATTCTGCCTTACCGGGCCGAGCAGATATTCGATCTGGTGGCAGATGTCGGGCGTTATCCGGAATTTCTGCCCTGGTGTACGGGTGCCCGCATTCGCGAACGGCGTGAGAATGACATCGTCGCCGATCTGATGATCGGCTTCAAGATGGTGCGCGAGCGCTTCACCAGCCGCGTCCATATCGACCGGCCGGCGATGCGCATCGATGTCGAATATATCGACGGCCCCTTCAAGTCCCTGAAGAATCACTGGCATTTTGTCGATGTCGAGGGCGGCAAGTGCCGCGTCGATTTCCACCTCGAATTCGAGTTCCGCTCGGTGATGCTGCAGAAGCTGATCGGCGTGCTGTTCCATGAGGCCGTGCGCCGCATGGTCTCGGCCTTCGAAACCCGTGCCAAGCAGCTCTACGGCTGAAACCGCACGCTTCAGCTGGAGACGGCAATCACGCAGCGGACATCGTCGCGATAGCCGTCGCTGCGCTTGAATTCCCGGTAGCCCTGCGTTGGCGCATCGTGGCGGATTGCATGTGCCGGCATTTGCTCGCCGGCGATGGCCATGCCCGGCTGGTGCCGCGCATCCGTTGAGGCGATACAGATGCCCGCACAGTTGACGAAAGCCGCGACACTGTTGGCGTAATGCGAGCCGTCCTCGCGGAGCGGCATCACATCCAGCAGCATCTGGCGGAATTGCGGTTCGCTGTCGAAGACGACGGCGATGCCGCCGACGACTGATGATCCGTCGGGCGCCAGGATGGTGCCACAATAGACATAGGTTGGCCGGCCGCCGTAAAGCGGCGTCGGCTCGAAGGGCGAGACGGCATAGGATTGCGGATCGAGGTTATGCAGTGTCGTGCCGATATGGCTGCCGGTGAGATGCTGGCCGGCCGCATCGCTGGGATGCGATTCCGCGATCACGCGGCCTTGTCGGTCGAAGACCAGCAGGTTGCTGTAAACCGTGTAGAGGCCGTTGATATAAGCCAGGGTGCGGGCGATGGCGGCGCGTTCCTCGCTGCCCATGCGGCTGCCGTCACCGTGGCAGCCAGCCAGGCTGTGACGGAAGAGCGGCGTCAGCGCCCACCAGCGACAATCATTGGCCCGCTCATAGAGATTGCGGTCCATGATGTTGATGCCGAGCATCGCCATCTGCGACACCTTCTGGCGCAGGTGATGCTGTGACTGGCGATAAAGATCGCCAACCACATTGTAGACGGCATTGCGGATGCTCTCGCCGACCTCGCGGATGCTGGCGAGGACGGCCGGCAGGACACGGTTGTTCTCGCGGTCGGCGGCGATCTTGCCGTTGAGGCCGATCAGATGCAGGTCGGTATCGATCGCATAAGCGCGGCCGGAGATCAGCCGCAGGCTCGGCGAGACGATGCTGGAGCGGGCGATTTCCTGCTCGATGCCATGTTCGACAGCATCATTGTTGTCATCAACTTCTTCCGCGCGCCGATGGGCGGCCGATTGCAGGGCGACACCGCTCCAGCCGAGACCACGGAAGCCCTGATAGCCACGGGTCGGCAGGCGCAAGGCGCGCCAGGTCTGGTTGGCCAAGGTGACTTCCTGCAACTGACCCTCGGCCAGGGCGATCTGCTGGCCCGGCGGGATGGCCTGGGGCGCACTGCTGGCGATGACATATCCCTGAGCATCGACGATCGCCAGATCGACCGCGG